>JACMLV010000719.1 GCA_014379395.1 Burkholderiaceae bacterium | reverse complement strand
TCTGGTTGCCATTGCGCCGCCCAAAAGACGAGAGTAAACGCGATTTCGCCAGAGTTTACAAGGGGTGCGCTAACGCTTTGACTGCAAAGGGAATTTTTATGGCAATCTGCCAATTAGCGGACTTGTGTATAACGAGGTGGGTAGAGGGCCGGAATGTTCTTGCCTGACCATTGCCAGGTCGGCTTTGCCGTGATGTTTATCATTGCTGCGATTTCCTTTATCTGTATCGGATTGAAAAAAGGCCCAAGACCTTGTGAGGGCTTGGGCTTTGGCTGGGATCAACCATTAGAATAATATGTGCCGGAAATCGGAGTCGATTCGGGGATGCGCTGGCTACGGGCTCCGACTAGCCCTTTGCGCTGAGCTTCCATAGTTTGGAGAAGGACCGCGCCCGGCTCAATGGGCAAGGCTAGATCTGATGCCGTTCATACGGCCGGTGTCGCCTCCGGCGTCACAGAAATTCCCGCCGTCCACCTGAATTCGATTGACGGACCCATTCAGCCATTGCAAAGACTCACGCTCCGCGTGGGTGCGTTCCGACTGTCCTCCACCTTGGTGCACGGCGTCGGCGATGTCTTCTCCAAGGTGGGTTTGGTCCTTAGGATTCGGGTGTGCTAAAGTGAGGTAGCTCTATGTTCGTCACTTATGATCCCAGAATCCACTCACTTTGGAAGAGGCACAAATTATGTGGTACGGCTTATTTCTTGGGAGTGGCGTAACTGCGCTTCAGCCGACGCTAAAAATTCAACAGTCCTTTCTCGTGGAGTTTGCTGTTGCTGGGCAGTCGGATGACATGGCAATTTTTTCGAAATCCGGTGGCACTGAGGCAGGCACGCATGAAGTCACTCTGTATTTTTCACCCGCTGCCGCCGCCTTTGCTAAAACGATTCCGGGCGCTGCTCCCTGCACGAAACCTCCTTCAGATGGACTTAGCCTATTGGTAGGAAATTCCCCAGGTGCTTTCCATGTGCTTTTCCCGGAATGGCAACCACGTCAGAGGTAATAGATGTCCCATTTCGACGCGATTCATTAACTTGGCAGTCCACTGGACCGCCTCCACGCTGCGCGTTCCGGTAGCCAGTGACTTTTTACATTGGGGAAATCAGTGAACGACTTGCCGATGGCCGATGCGCGAAATGATGATCGGGTGCGAAAGCAGACCCGCGCTGCGGTCACAGCCAGAAACTTAGCTAGCGCATCGAACAACTCGCGATGGAACGAGCTGATCACCCACTTTCGTGCTCTTGACGGCTGGCGTCCGTCCTACCGCTCGAAGTCGGTTGCCGGGTCTGTCTCGGCTTGGGATGTTGAGTGGTTTTATCACTTGCCGTTTCCCTTTGAGACCGTTGAGTGGTTTGATATTGGCCTATCCGAAGAAGGTCCATTTGTCGGGATGTTGCTGCCGCGAAGTATCATCGACCACGCTAACGAAATCCTCCCCGTCTTGAAAAGTATTGGCTTCGATTTCGAACGTCGAGATGACGTTGTGCGCATCTGGGGTTACTTGCCGAGGTCTTATGATGATTTTCCGGCGCAATAGACCCAACCATTCAATTCCACTGACGCCTGATGGCGTTGCGTATCGTTCACGTTGGGAGATCGTTTATGTCTGATTCCGACAATTTCGCGTTCACTCCATCGCTCATAGACTCAGTCGCCATTCGATTGGGCGAGGGCTCCAGTATCAATGTTGCCATTGGGACTATGCAAAGAATGGCCGCCTTACGCTCCTACGTTGCCTTTAATGACTGCAAGGACTGGATGGAAAAGCTCTCGTGTGCGTATGTGGTTGCACTCGCAACGCGGTCAGCCGATCAATTGTTAATGCACCATATTCAAGACGATCTTAATGGCCGAATGAAGATTTCTTGCGTCGGGTGCAGAAGAGCGAGTATTGGCCATGCCCTTATACGCGAACGACTGTTCCCCGCTTTAAAGGTTGCTCGGGAGCATTCCAACGATCTTATTCATCATCTCGACGATCCGACCAATAAGGGAGTTGCAGAGTTGAACATTGAAGGAGTTTTTCTCTATTGCCATCTTCTGTTCCAGGAAAATATCGAGGCGCTATTCGGAACCATTCCTGACCCCGCCAACAGGTTTCCTCGCGTCATATGTAAAAATTGCAGCGCGAAGCTGAAGAAATCAAAGTGATCCCGTATTGGGTTTCGCCAAAACTTGGAGGGATGTATGTTCTGTAGTCGATGCGGCGTGGTGGCCACTGATGAAGCCCGATTTTGTTCGAAGTGCGGCACGTCGCTGGATGAAGACTTAGATCCCTTGGCACGAAGCACGCACCAACCAGCTATCGCAATGGAGGCAGACCCTCTGTCCTTTGGAAATCCATCTAATCGCTGGTGGGTACCGTTTATGGGAAAGAATTCATTCCCCAGCGGCTATGAATGGCTTGAGCAACGGAATACGCTGCTGGTCTGTCCTAATCACCTAGTCTTACTGCAGGGGGACGAGAAACGAAGCGGCGCTTTGGATATCATTCAGTCGATGGGTCTTGTTGGTTCTGCGGTTGGTGTTATTCGGAACCTGAAGGATGCGGTAGCGAATAAGAAGTTTGAGCTTTCAGGTGCGCTTGCCACACGTCTCTTCGAAGAAAAGTTAATGGTCTGGTGCAGGAAGAGCGATGCTGTGATTTGGCGATACCACGAGAAGCCTTGGATGTTCATCAAATCATCTTCTGAGCAGCTCTATTGTCAGTTTAATTCCAAAGCGGGTGTTCTACACGCTTGTTGTATCCTGTGGTGTACTGCCGAAGATACTGGCCATGGTAAGGGTGATATTGAGGGGTTTGGGTGTCGTATCGTTGATGCAGGAAGCAATCTACCTGAGAAGAAGGTTCCTGAAGCCATGGCTGCTTCAAGAGCAGGTATCCCTGACTAGGCGTGTTATGCCCAACGAATTATTACTCGTCTGGCGCGATCTGGTGGGCGAACTCGTAAGATCGCTCAGCCGGACGCAATGCGGCATCTGGCTGAATGGCTGAATGGCGAGATGGCAAGCGGAAATTCCAAGAGCCGGAAATAGACCGGAGTCGAGGACTACGAATCCCAGAAACGACAACGCCCACTTGCATGAGTGGGCGTTTCGTGAGGTATGTTCTTGGTGGCCCGGGGCGGAATCGAACCACCGACACAAGGATTTTCAATCCTCTGCTCTACCGACTGAGCTACCAGGCCAAGGCCGAAATTATAGCAGGCCAACGAAAAACCACCAAGAACCGCGGGCGTTGGCGTCACGGCCTTTTTTCATCGCACCGACCGAACACCCCATGGGTTTGACAGCGGCAATGCCGACGCAGATACTTTGGCGTGGCGCGGGAGCGTCGCCGAACCGGGAGTGCGCATGAACACATTGAGTCTGGCCGCGTTGCCGCTGATCGCCTTTTGCGCGTGCGTCAGAAAAGGCGTGCTGCGGGTTTTGCAAATCGAGGGTGGCTTGCTGGCACTGGTCGGCGCGCAGGAAGCTCCGGTTGCATGGCTGAACAGTGCGATTCATCCGGACGAGCAGGCGGCCTTCCTGACGCCACCGAGCGGCGAGTCGCGCCACCTGGTCCGCTTGCGCATCGGCGATGGCTCCTGGCGCTGGTTTTGCCTGCGCATCGGACAGACTGAGCACAGCGGCCAAGACGACGCCGAGCTGAGCTATACCGCCTTGCTCACCGATGCGAGCGAGTTCAAAGCCATGGAAGAAACCGCCCAGCGCTATCGCGATTACACCGAAATCACCTCGGACTGGTACTGGGAGATGGACGACGCGTTTCGCTTCACCTATTTTTCGCGCGAATTCGAGGAAATCTCCGGTGTTTCCAGCGCCAGCGCGCTGGGCAAAACGCGCTGGGATGGGCTCGGCAAGGGGGCGGTCGGCAACCTCGATTGGGAGGCGCATAAACAGGCGATGTTCGACCATCAGCCGATCCGCGATTTCGAATATTCGAGCCGCCGCCCCGATGGCCGCCTGGTCTGGTTTCGGGTCAGCGGCCGTCCGCGCCACGATGACGGCGGCAAATTCATCGGCTATTACGGCATCGCCTCCGACATCAGCGCGACCCGGCGCATCGAGGAGCGGCTGCAACAATCGGAACGTCTGGCCTCGATCGGCCAGCTCGCCGCCGGCGTCGCGCATGAAATCAACAACCCGGTCGGCTTCGTGCGCTCCAACATCGAGACCCTCGGCGGCTATCTGAACACCCTGCTCGAACTGGTCGAACGCTACGCCGCCGCGGAGGTGGCCGGCGCGCCGGCGGAAGCGCTGGCGGCGTTGCAGGCGGAGAAGGGCCGGGCCGATCTCGACTTCCTGCGCGACGACGCGCCGATGCTGGTCGACGAGTGCCGCGACGGCCTGGACCGGATACGTAAAATCGTCGCCGACCTGCGTGAATTTTCCCGCGAAGGCGAGGCCGATCTGTGCGAGGCCGATCTCAACGCTTGCCTGGAAAGCGCCATCAACCTGACTGCCAGCAGCCTGCCGAAGACTATTCAACTGAAGCGCGACTACGCCATCTTGCCGGCGCTGCACTGCCGGCCGCTGCAACTCAATCAAGTCTTCCTGGCCCTGCTCGCCAACGCGCGGCAGGCGATCGGCGAGCAGGCCGGCTGCATCACGGTGAGCAGCGGACAAAGCGGCAACGGCGAACAATGGGTGCAAGTGAGCGACACCGGTTGCGGCATCGCGGCCGAACATCTGCCGCGCATTTTCGAGCCATTTTTTACCACACGGCCGGTCGGCAAGGGAACCGGCATGGGGCTGGCGATGTGCTTTGGCATCGTCGCCGATCATGGCGGCCGGATCGAGGTGCATAGCGCCCCGGGCGCCGGCGCGAGCTTTCGGGTCGTGCTGCCGCCGGCGCCTGTCATTACGTCGTTAAAATAAGACGCCAACGGGCGCAGCTTGCCGCTCTGCGGCGCCGGCATGTTTGCTATGCTGTCGGCTTTCCACCGGCCGGCGCCGCAGCCGGTTCCGGCGCACCCTATTTACGGAGTAGCACATGGTCTCTTTGCAAGAGCAGTTTTTGAAAGCCGGCCTGGTCGACAAAACCAAGGTCAAACTGGCCAACCAGGACAAGAGCAAGCAGAAGAAGGTCGAGCGCCGCACCGGCACGCAAAGCGTCGACGAGGCGCGCCTGGCCGCGCTCGAGACACAACGCAAAAATGCCGAGCGGGCGCGCGAACTCAATGCCCAGCGCGACGCGGCCGCCACACAAAAGGCGATCGTCGCGCAAATCGCGCAGATGGTGCAGCAAAATCGCCAGGGCAAGGGCGCCGGCGACATCGCCTACAACTACACCTACAACAACAAGATCGAGCGGCTGTATGTGTCGGCCGCCGTGCAGGCGCATCTGATCGCCGGCCGGCTGGTGATCGTCTGCCTGGGCGGCACGGTCGAATTGGTGCCGCGGGTAATTGCCGACAAGATCGCCGAGCGCGACGCCTCGATCCTTGTGCGGGTCAACAAGGCCAGCGCCGCGGTCGACGAGGACGATCCATACGCCGCCTTCCAAATCCCGGATGATTTGATGTGGTAATGCGGGTGCCGGCCCGCCACGGCGCAAGCCGAGCGGAACGCGCGGCAAGCATTCGCGGGGGCATTCGGCGAAGTGGAATGTGCCGGAAATAGACTGGATGCGCGCACAGCGAATGCAACAAACAACAACGCCAACCCGGAGGTTGGCGTTGTTGTTTGCAAGCCAATTTTGGGCGGCCTGCGCGAGACCGGCCCGCCATTAATGGCGGGCAGAGCGCCGCCGCCGCGACGGCCCGTTCGGTACGCCGATTTGGTCGGGATGCCAAGGCGGCAGCCGGGCGGCGCTTCTCGCGCTCGAACGCGGGCGTGACCGCCGCCCCGCCTGGCGATATGGTTATTTCCAAAATACAATAGTCGTTGCCAGTATATAATGTCTCACGCCGTCGATCTTTCATCCCGCCCCGGTTCGCCGGGGCCGCGATAGTCGAACTCGCGGCGCTTGAAGAGATGTCTGGCATGGCCGACAACCTCCCGAGCATGGCAACCGCGTGGTCCGCGGCCGTTAAAACACTGGGTTTGTCCAATGCCATCGCTGCGCACCAAGTTGACGTTTATCTCCCTGGGCTTGCTCCTGACCTTTGTCTGGGGACTGGCGTTCTTTACCTCGACGTTCATCAAGCCGCAGATGGAGGCCATCCAACAGGATCGCCAGTTCGAGGTCGTGCAGTACCTGGCGGCCGATCTGGACCAGGACATGAAGAACCGGGTGGGCACGCTTTCCCGGTTGGCCGCCGCGATCGACACGCAACGCATGGCCGATGGCGCCTATCTGCAGCGGGTGATGGACCAGCACTTCCTGAGCATGGGCTTGTTCGACGGCGGCTGCGTCCTGATCGGCATGGACGGCCGGGTGCGGGCGGAATTGCCGCTGCTTGCCGGCCGCAAGGCGCTCGATTATTCCGAGCGCGACAATTTTAAGCAAGCCATCGCCACCCGCCGGCCGTACATCGGCAAGCCGAGCATCGGCCTGTCCGTCAAGCGCCCGGTGCTGGTCATCAGCGTGCCAGTGATCGACGCCGCCGGCGAAGTGCGGGCGGTGATCAGCGGCATCGCCGATTTGAGCTCGCGCACGCTGCTCGGCCCGCTCCTGGCGAGCAGGGGGCTGGGCGATTCCGAGATCTTCGTGTTCTCTTTGCGCGACAACCTGATCATCGCCGCGCCCGATCCCAAGCGGGTGCTGACGGCCGCGCCGGCGCCGGGGCGCAGCGCGATTTACGACCGCTTCCGCGCCGGCTTCGAGGGTTCCGCCGTCGGCGTCAACTCGGGCGGCGTCATGAAGCTCTACTCGGCCAAACGCCTCGCCAGCGTGGACTGGCTGGTGGAGGTGGCGATCCCGACCGAGATCGCGTTCAAGCCGATCCGCGTCTTGCTCACCACCTTCTACAGCGCGGCGGCGATCGCGACGGTGCTCGCGTTGCTGCTGGTGGGGTGGCTGACGCGGCGCGCGCTGGCCCCGCTTGTGCGGGCCGGGACCCGGCTCGACGCCATGTCGAGCGGCCAGATGCCGCTCGAATGCCTGCCCGAGGAGGGCGAGGCCGAGGTGCGCCAGTTGATCTCCAGCTTCAATCGCTTGAGCGGCCGATTGCAACGGCGGCAGTCCGAGTTGCAACACAGCGAGGCGACTTATCGCTCCCTGTTCGACAACATGCTCAACGGCTTCGCCTATTGCCGCATGGTGTTCGAGGACGGCGCGCCGGTCGATTTCATCTATTTGAAAGTGAACGCTGCCTTCGCCGTCCTGACCGGATTGACGGACGTGGTCGGCAAGCCGGTGTCAAAGGTCATCCCCGGTATCCGCCAGAGCGACCCGGAACTGTTCGCCATTTACGGCCGGGTCGCCATGGGCGGCGGTCCGGAGCGCCACGAGGTGTTCGTGGCCGCTTTGCAGCAGTGGTTCCTGCTCTCCATCTACAGCCCGCGGCCCGAGCATTTCGTGGCCGTGTTCGACGTCATCACCGAGCGCAAGCTGGCCGAGCAGGAACTGCGCCTGGCCGCGACCGCCTTCGAGTCCGACGTCGGCATCATCGTCACCGACGCCCAGGGCGTCATCCTGAGGGTCAACCAGGCGCTCGTCGAGAGCACCGGCTACAGCGCCGTGGAGGCCGTCGGCCAGACCCCGCGCCTGTTCAAGTCGGGCCGCCACGACGCCGCTTTTTACGCCGCCATGTGGCGCAGCATCGGGCTCACCGGGGCCTGGCAGGGCGAAATCTGGGATCGCCGCAAGAACGGCGAAATCTACCCCAAGTGGATGATCATCACGGCGGTCAAGGGCGACGGCGGGGAAACCATCCGTTACGTCAGCACGCAAACCGACATCACCGAGCGCAAGGTCGCCGAGGACGAGATCCGCTACCTGGCCTTCTACGACCAGCTCACGCGCTTGCCCAACCGCCGGCTCCTGCTCGAGCGCCTGCGCCAGGCGCTGGCGGCCGGCACGCGGGGAGAGCAACAACGCGCCCTGCTGTTCATCGACCTGGACGACTTCAAGACCCTCAACGACAGCCTCGGACACGACCACGGCGACCTGTTGCTGCAACAGGTCGCGCAGCGCCTCGCCGGCGCCGTGCGCGAGGCCGATCTGGTGGCCCGGCTGGGGGGCGACGAGTTCGTGGTCATGCTGGACAACCTCGGCCAGACGAGCGGCGAAGCGGCCATCCACGCGGAAACCATCGGCGAAAAGATTCTGGACGCGCTCAAGCAGCCCTACGTGCTCGGCGGCCATGAATACCAGGGCTCGGCGAGCATCGGCGTGACCCTGTTCGGCGCTCGACACGAGGCCATGGACGAACTGCTCAAGCAGGCCGACCTGGCCATGTACCGGGCCAAGACGGCCGGGCGCAACGCCCTGCGTTTCTTCGACCCGGCGATGCAGGCGGCCGTGACCGCCCGCGTCGAGTTGGAAAAGGATTTGCGCAGCGCGCTTCGGGCGGGCGAGTTTGTCCTCCATTACCAAGCCCAGGTGGACGACGCCGGGCGCGTGCCGGCGGCCGAGGTGCTGGTGCGTTGGCGCCATCCGTTGCGCGGCCTGGTGTTTCCGAACGATTTCATTCCGTTGGCCGAGGACACCGGCCTGATCCTGCCGCTCGGCTACTGGGTGCTGGAGGCGGCTTGCGCACAATTGGCGGCCTGGGCCGGCCGGGCCGACGCCGGCGCGCTGGCGCTGGCGGTCAACGTCAGCGTGCACCAGTTGCGCCAGCCCGATTTCGTCGCGCGGGTGCTGGCCGTTCTGGAGCGCACCGGCGCCGACCCGCGCAAGCTCAAGCTGGAACTGACGGAAAGCCAGCTGATGGACAACGTCGAGGACACGATCGCCAAGATGGGCGCGCTCAAGGCGCGCGGCGTCGGCTTCGCGCTGGACGACTTCGGCACCGGCTACTCGTCGCTGTCCTACCTGAAGCGCCTGCCGCTGGAAAAGCTGAAGATCGACCGCTCCTTCGTCATGGACGTGCTGACCGACCCCAACGACGCCGCCATCACCAAGACCATCGTCGCGCTGGCGCATAGCCTGGGCTTGGGCGTCATCGCCGAGGGGGTGGAGACGGCGGCGCAGCGCGACTTCCTGACTCGCAACGGATGCCATCTCTATCAGGGTTATTTGTTCAGCAAGCCGCTCCCGCTCGCCGATTTTGAATCCTTTCTGATGCGCCGGGAGGACCTGGCGGTGGCCGACAAGGCGTGACGCGCGGCGCCGCCATCGTCGCCGAGTGGAGGGTCGTAGATGGCGAAGCCGCCCGTCAATGCGCGATTTCGCACGGTTCGGGTTTGATCCTGACCGCCCACAACACCCCGATCAACAGCAAGCCGATGCCGACGAACGTCAGCGGCTCGGGCCACTGGCCGCGCAACAGGTAGGCGTACAGCAGTGCCGAGAGCGTTTCGAACACGATCAGCTGGCCGGCCACGACTGTCGGCAGGCGCTGGCTCGCTTCGTTCCAGCATAGCGTTCCCACCCAGGAGGCCAGCAAGCCGGTGGCGGCCATCAGGCCGATGAAGGCCATCGGCCGCGGGCCGAACGGCATGGCGAAGGGATCGTCCGTCGCCGCCGACCAACTCCAATAGACCGCGTAGGCGACGAACGCCAGCGGCAGCGTCGCCAGGCCCTGGGCGGTGGCCCAGGCGCGCGGCTTGCGCCCCTGGTGATGGCGCAGCCAGTTGGCGTTGCGGATCGGATACCAGGTCCAGCATCCGAGCGCGACCACCGCGAGCAGGGCGCCGCCGGCGTAGCGCCGATAGTCGGCGTTGGGATTGTCCGCCAGGGCAGTCAGTTCGACTTGGTTCACGCAGGCGATCCCGGCCAGGATGACGCCCAGCGACGGGGCCAGCTTGGCCCACGGCAGGCGGCCGTCGCGCCGATGGTTGAGCAGGTTGGAGCAGATGGGGATGAGCACCGGCAGGGTGCCGATGATCATCGCCGGCAACGGCGTGCCGGCGCGCTGGATGGCGCTGGCCAGGCACAGGTAATAGATCAGGTTGCCGACCATCGCCAGCTTGAGCGCCTCGAGCCAGTCCGCGCGTTCCAGGCGGCGCAGTTCGGCGCGGTCGATCCAGCCGAGCGGCAGGGCGATCAGGCCGAAGCACAGATAGCGGCCGTATGACTGGAGCGAGGCGGGATATTCGGGGATCAGCAGCGGGCCGACGAAGACCAGCCCCCACATCATGCCGGCCGCGAGGGCGAAGGCGACACCAGACAACATGGAAAACTCTCCCTTGAGCGGGGCCCGATTTCCGGCGCCGGGGTGTAGGCAATTTGCGTTGCACAAAACAAAAACGCCAACCGGCGAGGGTTGGCGTTTCTTGTCAGACTATTCTTGGTGGCCCGGGGCGGAATCGAACCACCGACACAAGGATTTTCAATCCTCTGCTCTACCGACTGAGCTACCAGGCCAAGGTGGCGAATTATAGCAGGCCCAAGCCGGATTGCAAGGCTCCAACTTGGATTTCGGAAAATTTCCCCACGCCCGGCGCCGATTTCCGCCCGCGCCGGCGCCATTCGTCCGCGCCCGCTTTCCCTGCGACGATTCCGACAGCGACGGTATAATGTTCCGATGAACACTCCATCTTCTCCCGCCACGCGGCGCCTGTTGAACCAGAGCGCCATTTGCATCGTCGGCGACGGTGCCATCGCGAAAACCACGGCGCTCGGCTTCGCCCAGGCCGGCCAGAGCGTCACGCTGCTGTGTCCGCCAGCGGCGGCCAAGAAAGCCGACGCGGTCGAGCCGAGCTGGGACGTGCGCGTCTATGCCCTCAATCACACCGCCCACGGCCTGCTGTCGTCGCTCAAGGTGTGGGGCGCGCTCGACGCGGCGCGCGTGGCGCCGGTCGATTCGATGGTGGTCAAGGGCGACGGCGACGCGCCCGGCGGACTGGGCTTCGATTCGTATGGCGCGCGGGTCGGCACGCTGGCCTGGATTCTGGAAGGGAACAACCTGAACCAGGCGCTCGACGCGGCGCTCAAGTTCGCCCAGAACGTCACGGTTGTTCAAGGCCGCGCGGCGCGGCTGGAAACCAACACCGAGGTCGCCATCGTGCATCTCGACAACGGCGACGCCATCGTCTCCGAGCTGGTGGTCGGCGCCGACGGCTCCCAGTCCTGGGTGCGCGGCCAGTGCGACATCGGCTTCAGCTACCGCGGCTACGGCCAGCGCGGCGTGGTCACCAATTTCGCCTGCGAAAAGCCGCATCACAACGCCGCCCATCAATGGTTCACCGGCGCCGAGGGCATCGTCGCCCTGCTGCCGCTGCCGGGCCGGCGCGTTTCGCTGGTGTGGTCGGCGCCGGACGAGCTGGCCGACACGCTACGCCGCGAATCGGCCGCCCAGCTGGCCGGGCGCCTGGCCGCGTACTGCGCCGAGCCGCTCGGCAAGCTGACCCCGCTCGAACCGGAGCTGGTGGCCGATTTCCCGCTCGCGCTGATGCGCCCGAACAGCATCGTCGCGCCGCGCGTGGCGCTCGTCGGCGACGCCGCCCACGCGGTGCATCCGCTCTCCGGCCACGGCATGAACCTCGGTTTCGGCGACGTCGCCCAGTTGATCGAAACGGTCAACGCGCGCGAGGCGCAGCGCGGCGTCGGCGACGAGCGCGTGCTGGCCCGCTACGCCCGGGCCCGCAAAGAGGACGTGTTGCTGATGCAGTTCACCACCGACAGCCTGGTGCGCCTGTTCCGCACCGACTTCGAGCCGCTGCGGGTGGCGCGCAACGTCGGCATGAGCCTGCTCGACAAATTGCCGGGCCTGAAGCGCCGCATGATTTCCCACGCGCTGGGACGGCACAACTAGTTTTACCCGCGCCGGCGCCAACCCGCCGCGCCGGTTTTTCGCACCAGTTATCGGAGAAGTGATGAAGACGAAGTTTGCAAACAAAATGACCTTGTTGCTGGGCGCCGCGGTCACGCTGGGCGCGCTGTTGACGATGGCCGGCGCCGCCGCCGAGACGCCGACCGAAGCGCAGGTCAAAAAGCAGATCCTGCCGCGCCTCGGCCCGCAGGCGAAGATTGATTCGGTCAAGGAAACGCCGTACTCCGGCCTGTACGAAGTGCGCACCGGCGGCGACATCCTCTACACCGACAAGAACGCGCAATACCTGTTCGTCGGCCACATCTTCGACGCCAAGAGCGCGCAAGACCTGACCAAGCAGCGCATCGACGAGATGAACAAGGTCAAGTTCTCCGACCTGCCGCTGGAACTGGCGATGAAGCAGGTCAAGGGCGACGGCAAGCGCGTCATCGCCGTGTTCGAAGATCCGAACTGCGGCTATTGCAAGCGCTTCCGCCAGAGCGCGCTCAAAGAGCTCAACAACGTGACGATCTACACCTTCATGTACAACATCCTGTCGCCGGACTCGATCGCCAAGTCGAAGGACGTCTGGTGCTCGGCGGACCGGCTCAAGGCCTGGGATGACTGGATGCTCAACGGCAAGGCGGCGCCGACCGCGGCGGCCGCCTGCGTCGCCCCGCACGAGCAGGTGCTGGCGTTGGGCCAGAAGCTGCATGTGAACGGCACGCCGTCGATCTTCTTCGCCGACGGCAGCCGGATTCCCGGCGCCATCGACGCCAAGGCGCTCGAAGCCAAGCTCGCCACCGTCAAGCAATAAGGTTTCCGCCACCGGCCGAAACGACACGGCGCGTCCCTTTTCGGACGCGCTTTTTTACGTCGGCGCTCCGCGCCAATCAACCAGAAAGACCCGCCCGACCGCCATGAAAAAGCCAAACAAGCCAAGCGCCGCCGTCGCCTACACCATCGAAGCGAAGGATCTGGCCGGCCACCGGTTCGAGGTCACGCTGACGGTGGCGGCGCCGGCGCCGGACGGCCAGATCGTCGCGCTGCCGGCCTGGATTCCGGGCAGCTACATGATCCGCGAATTTTCGCGCAACATCGTCCAGATCCGCGCCGAGGCGAACGGCAAGGCGCTCGCGCTGACCAAGCTCGACAAGCACAGCTGGCGGGCCGCGCCGTGCCAGGGTGCGCTGACGCTGCGCTACGAGGTCTACGCCTGGGATTTGTCGGTGCGCACCGCCCACCTCGACCAGACCCACGCCTTCTTCAACGGCACCAGCGTGTTTCTGAGCGTGCGCGGGCAGGAGGCGGCGCCGCACCAGGTCGAGATCGTCCAGCCGCGGGACGCCGCCTGCAAGAACTGGCGCGTGGCGACCGCGCTGCCGGAACTGGGCGCCAAGCGCTACGGCTTCGGCAGCTATCTGGCGGCGAACTATGACGAACTGGTCGACCATCCGGTCGAGCTGGGCGAATTCGCGCTGGCGACCTTCAAGGCGCATGGCGTGCCGCACGACATCGTCGTCAGCGGCCGCGTGCCCAACCTCGACATGGCGCGCCTGTGCGCCGACCTGAAGGCGGTGTGCGAAGCCCAGATCGCGTTCTTCGAACCGAAGACGCGCCGCGCGCCGATGCCGCGCTACGTGTTCCTGACGCTGGCCGTCGGCGACGGTTACGGCGGCCTGGAGCACCGCGCCTCGACCGCCTTGATCTGCGCGCGCAACGATTTGCCGAGCACAGCGAACGTCGCGCCGAAGGACGCGCCGCTGGCCGACGGCTACCTGAAATTCCTCGGCCTGTGCAGCCACGAATACTTCCACACCTGGAACGTCAAGCGCATCAAGCCGGCCGCCTTCGCACCGTACGACTTGCAGGCGGAGGGCTATACGCCGCTGCTGTGGCTGTTCGAGGGCTTCACCAGCTATTACGACGACCTGATGCTGGTGCGCGCCGGCCTGATCGACGAGGCGGCCTACTTCAAGCTGCTCGGCAAGACGGTCGGCAGCGTGCTGCGCGGCAGCGGGCGCGCCAAGCAGAGCGTGGCCGATTCCAGCTTCGACGCCTGGGGCAAATATTATCGGCAGGACGAGAACGCGCCGAACGCCATCGTCAGCTACTACACCAAGGGCAGCCTGATCGCGCTGGCGCTGGACTTGACGCTGCGCGCCAAGAGCGACGGCAAGACCTCGCTCGACGACGTGATGCGGGCGCTGTGGCAGCGCTTCGGGCGCGACTTCTACGAGGGCGCGGGGCGCGGCGTGACGCCGGCCGAGGTCGAGGCGCTGTTCGATGAAATCGGCGGCGTGAAAATGAAGCCGTTTTTCGAGCGCTACGTGCGCGGCACCGACGATCTGCCTCTGGCCAAGCTGCTGGCGCCGTTCGGCGTCAAGTACGCCGACGAGCGCAAGAGCGTCAAGCCGAGCCTGGACGCGAGCATCGGCCGCGACGGTGCCGATTGCAAGCTGACGCAGGTGCACGAGGGCGGCGCCGCGCATCGCGCCGGCTTGTCGGCGGGCGACGTGCTGGTCGCCGTGGACGGCTTGCGCGTGAGCGGCAATCCGTCCAATCTCGACACCTTGCTGGGACGCTATCCGGTCGGCGCCAAGGTCGAGCTGCACGCCTTCCGGCGCGACGAGCTGATGACCTTTACTGCGGTGTTGCAGGGCGACCGCGCGCCGGCCGTCGTGTTGACGCTCGCTCCGGCCGGCAAGAAATCGGGCGGCAAGACGGCGTCCGGCCCGCTGCGCCCGAGCGCGCTGAATTAAGCATGCCGCAATATTCGACTGTTTAATTTTTAGGCTGCGGCATTTTCAAGCGCCAACTCAACCCATAAGCAACCAGGCTAACGTCCCCAAGTGAATTCGCTCGATTTCGGTACGATCATGTTGATGACCACGCTCATGTGCGGTGCGATGAGCGGCGTCATGCTGTCGCTGCACCTGAGTTTCCGCGCCGAAGTGAAGGGCATCGGCCACTGGTCGCTCGGCTTGGCGCTGGTGGTGGTGGCCTCGCTGCTGTCCGTTGCGCGCGACATCTTGCCCGCCGCATTGGCGCTGCTCGGCGCGAATGCGGCGCTGTTGGCGGGCATCGGACTGACGATGGTGGCTACCCGCCTGTTTTATGGCCGGTCGCCCGGCTGGCGGCTGTTTTGTCTGATCTGGCTTTGCAGCGTGGCCGGCCTGGCCTGGTGGCTGCTGGTGACGCCGTATTTCGAGGCGCGCGTGCTGATCTTTTCCTGCGCGGCGGCCTGCTTCTATGGGGCGCAACTGCTGCTGATTGCGCGCCACGGCGAGCGGCATGTTTCCAGCTACTTTTTTGGCCTGCTGATGGCGCTTCAGTTCGTCCTGATGCCGGTGCGCGGCGCGATGGCGCTGTTGTCTGGGGCCGCCATGGTCGACTTGCGCGGCAACAGCGACCTGGCCAGCCTGTATCTGGGTGTCGCCAATTTCATGGCGCTGCTGCTGACGGTCGGTTTCATGATGATCGCCATGCGGCGTTTGCAGAACATCCTCGAGCAGCGCTCGACACTCGATCCGCTGACCCAGGTGCTGAACCGGCGTGGCTTCGCCGCGGCCTACGAGCAGGAGCGGGCGCGCCGGCGCGGCGCGGCGCGACCGATGACGCTGATGTGCTTCGATCTGGATCACTTCAAACTGGTCAACGACCGTTTCGGCCACGCCACCGGCGACCGGGTGCTGGTCCGCGTGGCGCGCGAGATCCGCGATGCGCTGCGCGAGAGCGACCACGTGGCGCGCTTCGGCGGCGAGGAATTCGTGGTCCTGCTGCCCGATACCGTGACGGAACGCGCGCTCGGGGTGGCCGAGCGCATCCGCAGTGCGCTGCACGCAGAATCTGGCGAGCTGCCGCCGCACACCGTCAGCATTGGCATCGCCTGTCAGCAGACGGCGCAGGAGACGCTCGAGAGCATGCTGGAGCGCGCCGACTCGGCGCTGTTTCGCGCCAAGGCCAATGGGCGCGACCGCATCGAGCTGAGCGAAGGGCAGTGGCCGCGACAGGCCTAGGAGCCTGTCGGACTTAGGCTCGTCGGCTGCAAAAATACCTGTACGGTCCATATTTCGCCGTTTTCTCGGCCAATAGCTCGCTATTGGCACTGCGAAACCGTCAAAATCTGGCCTCGCCCAGCTATTTTTTCGCTTCGACTCCCTAAGTCCGACAGCCTCCTAGGAGGCTCCTGGGAAGCTTTCCCTACGTTTTTTTGCGTCGATTACGACTGCGGCCCGGCCAGCGAGCGCAGCTGGAAGTGGTATTGATTGTTGAACAGGAAGGTCTCGGAAAAATCGAGTGTCTTGTGGCCCCAGTGCATCAGCTTGGCGGGCTTGGGAAACGGCTTGTCGACCCGCTTGACCGCCGCCAGCGCGATCCGCGACGCCTCGCTGTCGCGCGAGCGCTTCACTTCCACCTTGGTCAGTTCGCCGTCGCGGTTGATGCTGATGTCGACCACCACGATGGCCGGCAGCAACGGCTGCAGCCGGCCGCTGAACGTGATCGGGGCGTTGGCTGCCAGGATTTGCGTGGCGACCTGGATTTTGTAGTCGTCGATGGTGTCCGCGGAGGTGACGACGACGGGCGGCGCGGGCGGGGCCTTGGGAGCGACGCCGACCTTGGGCGCCGGCGGGGTGGGGGGCGGGCGGTTCTGGCAGGCTGTCAGCAACAGCCCGGTGATTAATCCTAGTGACGCATATCGTGTTGCCGATCCCGTCAGTCGTTTCATTTGCCCCTCCGAAAGCGCTTGTTAGCTGAACAGGCGCTTCAGCTCGGCACCGGGGTCCGGCGCCCGCATGAAGGCCTCGCCGACCAGGAAAGCGTGCACATCCGCCTCGCGCATCCGCTTCACATCGTCGCCGACCAGAATACCCGATTCGGTGATAACCAGCTTTTCTGTTGGGATGCGCGGCAGCAGGTCGAGCGTGGTTTGCAGCGAGGTCTCGAAGGTGCGCAAATTGCGGTTGTTGATGCCCACCAGCTTGCTCTTGAGCTTGAGCGCGGCGTCCAGTTCGTCGCCGTCGTGCGATTCGAGCAGCACGTCCATGCCCAGTTCGTGGGCGCAGGCCTCCATCTCCGCCATCAGGCCGTGGTCGAGCGCCGAGACGATCAGCAAGATGCAGTCCGCGCCCATCGCGCGCGCCTCGTAGATCTGGTACGGGTCGATCATGAAATCCTTGCGCAGCACCGGAATGGCGCAGGCCGCGCGCGCCTGTTGCAGGTACTCGGTGGCGCCCTGGAAGAACTGGACGTCGGTCAGCACCGACAGGCAGGCCGCGCCGTTGGCGGCGTAGCTGGCGGCGATCTCGGCCGGCTTGAAGTCGGCCCGGATCACGCCCTTCGACGGCGAGGCCTTCTTCACCTCGGCGATCACGCCCGGCGCGCCGGCGGCGATGTGGCGGCGCAGGTTGGCCTCGAAGCCGCGCAGGTTGCGGCGCAGTTCGGCGTCGCCCTCGACGTCGCGGCGCAGGCTGGCGAAGTCGCGGTGTTTTTTTGCGGCGGCCACTTCGTCGGCTTTGACGGCCAGGATGTTGTTCAGGATGTCGGACATGATAGGTGCCAATAAAAAATGGAAAGGGTAGAAGGTCAGCTTTGCTTGGACAGGGCCAGCTTCAGGCCGAGCGCGATGAACAGGCCGCCGGTGACGCGGTTGATCCAGCCGGTCAGGCGCGGCGCCGGCTTGATGCGGCGGCTGGCGAAGGCCGTCGAGACGGCCAGGAAATGACACCACAGCATGCTGTTGAAATTGAAGATGCCGCCCAGGATGACGAAGGCCAGCGCCTTGCTTGGCGCGTCGGCCGAGATGAACTGCGGCACGAAGGCGAGGAAGAACATCGCCACCTTCGGATTGAGCACGTTGGTCAGGAAACCCTGCAGGAAAATCTTGCGGTAGCCGAGCTTTGGCAACGCCGCCGCCGGCGCCCCGGCCGCGCTCTTTTGGCGCAGCAGCTTGACGCCGACATACACGATGTAGGCCGCGCCGATCCATTTGACGAGCGTGAACGCGGTGGCCGACGTGGCCAGCAGCGCCGACAGGCCGATGGCGGCGGCCAGCACGTGCAGCATCACGCCGCTGCCGATGCCGAGCGCGGCGGCCGAGCCGGCG
>JACMLV010000718.1 GCA_014379395.1 Burkholderiaceae bacterium | reverse complement strand
GTCGTGCCGGCGGCGCCGGTCGTCGCCGCCGTCGCGGCGCCGGTCGCGCAACCGGGCTGGCGCCAGCGCGCGCGGGCCAGCTTCGATCGATTCAAATGGATACTGCTCGCCATCGCCGGCCCGCTCGTCGGCTACGCGCTGTTGCGGCGCGTGCGCGTGCGGCGCCCGCGTGGCGCCGCCTCGTGGCTGGTCCGCGCCGTCGTCTATGGCGCGCTGTTGTTCGTGGGGCTGCCGGTGATCTGGTCACTCATGGCTCTCAAGGAGGAGCGCGCGCAACCGGCCGGCGGCCCCGTGCCATGCCGGATGGTTGGCGTGTGGTCGTTGCTCCACGGCGGCGTGATGCGGCGGGTGGAGTTGAAGGACGACGGCAGCTTCGTGCAAGCGGCCAGCCAGGTCGGCGCCGACAAGCCCGGAGGTTACAAGGGCAGGTGGGAAGTGAAGGGCGACGCCATCATCTGGTATGACGACAATCCCGCCGCCGAACCGGATGTCAATCCGATGGAGCGAACCGGCCCAACCTCCTTCGTGCTCACCGAGGGCAACGGCAGCAAGACCAAATTCGACATGATCCGGCCGGCGGAGTCGACCCGCTGCACCCGCGACTGACACAAGGCGACAGGAGATACGCATGCGGACGCAACAAAACAGGATGACGGAATCAGGGGCGTTGGCGAACGAACTGCGGGCCCCGCGATGGCGCGCGCGCATCGGGTGGATGCTTGCGCTCGCATGCTGCACGCAACTGCCGGCCCAGGCCGGCCAGTTCAACAAATGCACCATCGACGGCAAGCCCGCCTACCAGGACACACCCTGCCCGGCGGAACAGGAGACGGTCGCCCAGGGAATCGAGCGAAAGAAAAATATTCGTGAACTGGAGCGCAAACTCGACCAGTTGCAGGCGCAGGGAAAGGGAATGGTTCAAAGACTCCCGCCCAAGCCTGTCGAAGCGCCGCCGGAGCCGGACAACAACCGTTTTGTGCCGCAACCGCGCGGGTCACGGGAGGCGATTGCCGCCCGAATCAGCGCGCAGCATGCGGCGCGCACCGAGCGGACCAACGCCGAATCCGCGGCGGCCTTGACCAACATTCTCGATACCGCGAAGGCCAATTGCGGCGGCAAGCTGGAGCAATACCCGAGCGTCGGCATGAGCGACGAATATTTTCGCAAGTGCACCATCCATGCCCGTTTTGGCGGCATCACCCAGCTCGTCGTCAGCGAGGACGGCAATGTCCCGCTGCGTTTGTACGTGTTCCCCTCGGAACAGGCCGCCAGGGTCTATTCGATTGGCGGGGTGATCACGACGATCAAGCCATGAGCATGAGCATGAGCGGGGGCGGCGGAAGCCGGCGCGGAAAACCAGCGGGGCGGGCGGTATAGTCACGCTTTGATCGCACCACTAAATAAGGAGCAGACATGGGCGCCAAATACCGAGTCGAAGGCGACGTCGCCGTCGTCACGCTGGACAATCCGCCGGTCAACGGCATGAATCTGGAAACCCGCAACGCCATGGTGGGCGCCATCGACGCCGCCCTGGCCGCCAGCGCCGTGCGCGCCATCGTCATCACCGGCGCCGGCGCCGCCTTCTCGGGCGGGGCCGACATCCGGGAGTTCGGCTCGCCCAAGATGGTCGCCGCGCCGAACCTGCACGACCTGATCGAACTGGTCGAGCAAGCCGACAAACCGGTCATCGCCGCGATCCACTCGGTGTGCATCGGCGGCGGACTGGAACTGTCGCTGGCCTGCCATTACCGCATCGCCGCGCCGCGCACACAGATCGGCTTGCCTGAAGTGAAACTCGGCCTGTTGCCGGGCGCCGGCGGCACCCAACGCCTGCCGCGCGCGGTTGGCCTGGAAACGGCGCTGGAAATGATCGTCAGCGGCGAACTGGTCGCCTCCGACAAGCTGGCCGGCACCGCCTTGTTCGACCGGATGACCGCGCCGGGCGAGGACTTGCTGGACGCCGCCATCGGCTTCGCCCATGAAATTGCCGACGCGCGTCCCTTGCCCAGGGTGCGCGAGCTTGCCGTCACGCACGCCAATCCCGATGTCTTCCTGCAAGCGGCGCGTGAACGCGTCAAAGCGCAGGCGGGACCGTTCCCGGCGCCGCTGCTGTGCGTCGAGTGCGTGGCCGCGTCGGCGACGATGCCGTTTGAAGACGGCTTGAACGTGGAGCGCGAACTATTCATGCGCCTGCTCGAATCGAACGAATCGAAGGCGCTGCGCCACGCCTTCTTCGCCGAGCGCGGCGCCGCCAAGGTGCCGGACCTGCCGGCCGACACGCCCGTGCGCCCGATCCGCCGCGCCGCCGTGATCGGCGCCGGCACAATGGGCGGCGGCATCGCGATGACCTTCGCCAACGCCGGGATTCCGGTGCAACTGCTGGATACGCGCCCCGAGGCGCTGGAGCAAGGGCTGGAGACCATCCGCCGCAACTATGAAGGCGCGGTAAAAAAAGGCAAATTGACGCTGGAGCAATTTGAGCGGCGCATGGCTCTGATCACCGGCACGCTGTCCTATCAAGACATTGCCGACGCCGACATCGCCATCGAAGCCGTCTTCGAGGAAATAGCCGTCAAGGAGAGCGTGTTCCGCCAGCTCGACGCCTCGATGAAGCCGGGCGCGATCTTGGCGAGCAACACGTCGACTCTGGACCTGAACCGCATCGCCGCCTTCACCAAGCGGCCGCAAGACGTGATCGGCACCCACTTCTTCAGCCCGGCCAACGTCATGAAACTGCTCGAAGTCGTGCGCGGCGCGGCGACCGGCAAGGACGTGCTGGCGAGCGTGCTGGCGCTGTCGAAGACGCTGAAAAAGACCGGAGTCGTCTCCGGCGTGTGCGACGGCTTCATCGGCAACCGGATGATCGAGCAATACCTGCGCCAAGCCGGCTTCCTGCTCGACGAGGGCGCGCTGCCGCAGCAAATCGACCAGGCGATGGAGCGCTTCGGCTTCGCGATGGGGCCGTTCCGCATGAGCGACCTGGCCGGCAACGACATCGGCTGGGCGATCCGCAAGCGCCGCGCCACCGAGCCATCTGCCGCCGCCTACTCGAAGACCGCAGACTTGCTGTGCGAAATGGGCCGCTTCGGCCAGAAAACCGGCGCCGGCTGGTACGACTACCGAGCCGGCGATCGCGCCGCGCACCCTTCGGAATTGGTCAACGACATGATCGTGCAGCATTCGGCCGAGCTTGGTCTGGCGCGGCGCGCCATCGGCGACGACGAAATCGTCGAGCGGCTGGTGTATGCGCTGGTCAACGAAGGGGCGCGGATACTGGAGGAGGGCATCGCCCTGCGCGCCGCCGACATCGACATCGTCTATTTGATGGGCTACGGCTTCCCGCTGCATCGCGGCGGGCCGATGTTCTATGCTGATACGGTCGGCTTGCCCAAGGTGCTGGGCGCCATCGAACACTATGCAAACGGCTACCACGGCGAGGCTTGGCAGCCGGCGCCGCTGTTGCGCAAGCTGGCTGCGAAGGGCGGGCGATTCAACGGCTGATCATTAGCGCAGCCCGGGCCGGCAATTTGCATCGCTAATTGCCGGACGCCATCGGCGGATCGGCGCGCCGCTATTTGAGTAGAAGGACGCGCTCAAAATGGATAGCCGCAGCAGTTCGCGGCCCAGCACCTTCTGATAAAAAACGGTGCCGATTTGGCAGGTGTTGGCGTCGAGACCGATGCGTGGCATTCAACGGCCAAATAAGTAAAAACCCTTCCCGCTCCGTTTTGCCCGATTCAACTGGATGGCGCTTGTCATGAAAGAGGATGAAGCGCTTCGCCGAATCGTCATAAGCCAGTTGGCTCTATGCCGTTTTCAGTGGAACTTGACAATGGGTATCATGTCGGCCAGCGCCGTGATGAGTGGATTTCCTGAGTCGCGGCACCACCCGCACCCAACGCGTGGTGGCGCTTTGCAAAGATGGCCCCATGCACGGCATTGACCATGATTTGATAAAAGGAATCCGGAATGAGTGTTGGTGTCGAAGCCCTGTTTACGTCCGCCCTCGGTTTGCAAGCACCGTGGGTTGTGGTCAAGGTCGAGCTCGACACCGCCAAG
>JACMLV010000717.1 GCA_014379395.1 Burkholderiaceae bacterium | reverse complement strand
CGGCGCGGCGCGTGGCGTGGCCACCGGCGGCGCGGCGGCCATCATCGCCTCCGCCTTGCGCGCCTCGCCCAGCAGGACTTCAAGCGGCGGAATATCGGTATCCCACTCGATCAGGGTCGGCACCGGGCCGAAGCGTTGCAGCGCGGCCTCGTACAAAGCCCAGACCGCCGGCGCGACCAGGTCGCCATGATGGTCGATCACCGCTTGCGGCGTCACCAGGTGCCCGGCCAGGTGGATCTCGCCGACGCTGCCCGGCGCGATGGCGAGGATGGCGGCCAGCGCGTCCTCGTCGTGGTTGCGCTGGTTGACGTATAAATTGTTGATATCGAGCAGCAAGCCGCAGCCGGTGCGCCGCGCCAGCGCCGCCAGGAACTCGGCCTCGCTCATCGCGTCGTCGCGGAACCTGACATAGGTGGAAACGTTTTCGATCAGCACCTGGCGCCGCAGCGCGTCCTGCATGCGCCCGACCCGTTCGCACATCAGTTCCAGCGCGCCGGCGCTGAGCGGCAGCGGCAGCAGCTCATTGAGCTGGCGGCCGTGCACGGCGCTCCAGCACAGGTGTTCCGACACCAGCGCCGGTTCGATCCGCTCGACCAGGCTGCGCACGCGCTCAAGATGGCGCTCGGAAAAGCCGCCCACCGAGCCCAGTCCGAGCCCGACGCCGTGCAGGCTGAGCGGGTAATCGCGCCGCACTTGCCGCAGCACGTGCCAGTCCCAACCGGCCTGATCGAGATAGTTTTCGGTGTGAACTTCGAGCCAGGGGACGGCCGGCCGCTGCTCGATGAACTGGCGGCAATGCGGGGCGCGCAAGCCGACGCCGGCGCCCGTCAAGCCGTCGATGCGTGGCTCCGGCATGGCGCGCTCCGCCCTGCCCGCCTTATTTCGGCGCCGTCAGTTTGCCGCCGATTTTTTCGCAGCTGCCCTTGGCGACATATTTCCAGTCGGCCGCGCCGTGGTCGGCTTTCGCCTGGCCGGCGCAGGAATGCGATCCGTTGGCGGCGGCGCAATCGTTCTGGCCGGCCTTGGCCACGCCGAAGCATTTTTCCTTGTCGCCCGAGGCGGTCGGCATCGGCGCGCTGGCGGCGGCGCCGCAGACGGTGGCGAGGGCGGCGGCGATCAATGCCTGGCGTTTGTTCATGGTGAAGCTCCTGTCGATGAGGTGGCGCGACGGACTGCGCGGATGAATGATTTTAGCGATTTTATTGAGAAAGCGCCGGGACGGGATCGGAAAATATACCGGACGCGTTGCGACGAAAAAAAACCCGGTCGCACCAACGGTGTTTCCAGGTTCGGTTCTGGCTGCGCGACTGGCGCAGCGGTGCGCCGCGATGCTCAGGCGGTGGTGTTGATTTTGCTGCCGAGGTGGGCCGGCAGATTCGGCGTCGGCGTGACCGGCGGCAGCGCCTCGATCATCGCCGTGGCGGTCGAGGTTTGGATCTCCTGGGCCTTTTTCAGCACGGCGACACCAACGGTCTCCTTGTTGCCGGTTTCGGCCAGGCTCGTAGATAACTGGGCAATTCCTGTGACGTCCATGCGAACCTCCATTCATAGTCTACTTAGGGTAACGGACGCGCCGGGGAAAACTTTAGGATTATTTTATTGATTTAATAAAATTATTTAATTTCAACCATGACAAAACGCTGCGCGGGTCGTTCAGATCGAGCCAGACCAGGCCCGCGCGCGCCTCGGGCGGGGCCGGCTGGTCCGAGGCCACCGCGACGATATGCGGGTCGAGCGGATACAGGGCGGCCTGGCCGAGCGCGGGGCGGAACACTTCGAGCTTGACGATGGCGTTCGACTTGAAGCCTTCGACCAGGGTCAGGTCGGCCGGCGCCAGGCGCGCCAGTTGCTCCTCCAAAGTCGGCTCGGGCGCGCCGCGCAATTCATGCACGATGGCGAAGCGATACGGCGAGGCGACCAGCACCTCGGCCGCGCCGGCCATGCGCAGGCGGGCGCTGTCCTTTTGCGGCGGCTCCAGCGTCAGGTCGTGGTGGCTGTGCTTGATGAGATTGACCCGCACCCCGTCGGCCGCCAGTTGCGTGACGAGAAATTCGAGCAAGGTGGTCTTGCCGCTGCCGGAACGCCCGACAATGCCGACGACGTTGCGCATCGGCGTGGAAGGTTGGGGATGCATCGCCGGCCTCTTCGATAGAAATGGCGCCATTATACGCAGCCGGGAAGCCGGCCCGCAGCCTCGGTTCAGGCCGCCGGTCGCGGCGGCGCCGTCAGTAAGGGACTCGGTAGCGATAGCCCTTGAAGCTGAACACGGCCGCCTTCGGCTGCAGCTTTTCGAGCGTCACGCCGGGCGCCACCTCCTCGCCTTCATGGCGCAGCACCTTGTCGATCAGCAGGAGCCGCTCGGCCGGATCGCGCGAATAAATGTAGCCGCCCAGCGCCAGCGCCGGAATTTGCCGTTGGATCGGTTCGGGCAGGTCGCGCACGCCGCCGACGCTTTCCTCGGCGCTGGCCGCTTCTTGCTTGGCCTGCGGCGCGGCCGACTGCTTCGGTGCGGCCGACCGCTTCGGCGCG
>JACMLV010000716.1 GCA_014379395.1 Burkholderiaceae bacterium | reverse complement strand
CTCGTCTTGATACTCGCTCAGTCCGCGCAGCGCGCCGGCGTCCAGCAGCGACTCGTCCATCGCCTCCAGCGTCTCCTTGAGCTGGGCCGACACCGTCGTCAGGAAGTCGAATACGTAAAGTGATTGCAAGGGAGGCGGCCTATTGAATGAATATCCGGCAAGCCATTGGGAGAAAGCCAATGATGCCGAAAATCACTATCTCAACCGATCCCGGACGTATTTCCGGTCCATGATCGGTCCCGGCGGCCCCATCACAAGCGGCGCTCGCGCGCGACCGCGATTGTCGCCCCGCCCTAAAATATCCGGCTGATAGAGCAGACGTTCCAGGAGCGGCGACGTGCAACCAAGTGTCGAGTTCGTGAGCAAGATCGCCGGCGGCGCCTCGGCCCTGCTGCGGGTGCCGTCGGTGATCGTGCCGGAGGAGCGCAATATCCTGATCAATCCCTTGCACGCCGACGCGAGACGCATCACGGCGAGCAAGCTGCGGCGCTGGCATTACGATTCGAGGATGAAATAAAAAAACGCCGGAAGATCGCTTCCGGCGTTTTTTATTTATTCATCCGGCACGGCGCTCGCGCGACCGGCCGGCGTGGAGCCGCTGCCGGCTCCGCTTCGCTTCGTTTACCCCTTACGGGCGGGCGGCCTTCAGTGCGGCGTTGAAGGTCGCGCTTGGGCGCATGACGGCCTTCAGCTTGTCCTGATCGAGCATGTAGTAGCCGCCGATGTCGGTCGGCTTGCCCTGCACGGCCTTGAACTCGGCGATGATCTTCGCCTCGTTCTCGCTCAGCGCCTTGGCCAGCGGCGCGAAATGGGCGCGCAGTTCGGCGTCCTCGCCCTGCTCGGCCAGCGCCTGGGCCCAGTACATGGCCAGGTAGAAATGGCTGCCGCGGTTGTCGAGTTCGCCGGTCTTCGGCGATGGCGACTGGTTGTTGTCGAGCAGCTTGCCGGTCGCCTCGTCGAGCGTCTTGGCCAGGATCTTGGCCTTGGCGTTGTCGTTCTTGATGCCGAGGTCTTCCAGCGACACCGCCAGCGCCAGGAATTCGCCCAGCGAATCCCAGCGCAGGTGGTTCTCTTCGACCAGTTGCTTGACGTGCTTGGGAGCCGAACCGCCGGCGCCGGTTTCAAACATGCCGCCGCCGGCCATCAACGGCACGATCGACAGCATCTTGGCGCTGGTGCCCAGTTCCATGATCGGGAACAGGTCGGTCAGGTAGTCGCGCAGGATGTTGCCGGTCACCGAGATGGTGTCCTTGCCGCGGATGGCGCGCTCGAGGGTGAAGCGCATGGCGCTCAGGTACGGCATGATCTGGATGTCGAGGCCGCTCAGGTCGTATTCCGTCAGGTATTGCTTGACCTTCTTGATCAGCTCGACGTCGTGCGGACGCTCCTCGTCCAGCCAGAACACGGCCGGGGTGTTCGACAGGCGGGCGCGGTTGACGGCCAGCTTGACCCAGTCGCGGATCGGCGCGTCCTTGACCTGGCACATGCGCCAGATGTCGCCCTGCTCGACGTTTTGCTCGAGCAGCACGGTGCCGTCGAAGTCGACCACGCGCGCCACGCCGTCTTCCGGCACTTCGAAGGTCTTGTCGTGCGAGCCGTATTCCTCGGCTTGCTGCGCCATCAGGCCCACGTTCGGCACGGTGCCCATGGTGGTCGGATCGAAGGCGCCGTTGGTCTTGCAGAAGTTGATCATCTCCTGGTAGATGCGCGCGTAGGTGCTCTCCGGCATGACCGCCTTGGTGTCCTTGAGCTTGCCGTCCGGACCCCACATCTTGCCGCCGACGCGGATCATGGCCGGCATCGAGGCGTCGACGATGACGTCGTTCGGCGCGTGCAGGTTGGAGATGCCCTTGACGGAGTCGACCATCGCCAGTTCGGGACGCGACTCGTAGCAGGCGTGGATGTCCACCTCGATCTCTTCGCGCTTGGAGCCCGGCAGGGTCTGGATTTTTTCGTACACGCTGCTGATGCCGTTGTTCGGGTTGACGCCCAGTTCCTCGAACAGCTTGCCGTGCTTGGCGAACAGGTCCTTGTAGAACACGGTGACGGCGTGGCCGAACACGATCGGGTGCGAGATCTTCATCATCGTCGCCTTCACGTGCAGCGAGAACATCACGCCGGTCTTGCGCGCGTCCTCCAACTCGTCTTCAAAGAACTTGCGCAGCGCCTTCTTGCTCATGAACATGCTGTCGATCACCTCGTCCTTCAGCAGCGACAGTTTCTTCTTCAACACGATGGTTTCGCCGGACTTGGTGACCAGCTCCATGCGCACGTCGCATGGCTTGGACAGGGTCAGGCATTTTTCGCTGGAGAAGAAGTCGCCGCCGCGCATGTGGGCGACGTGGGTGCGCGAGGCCGGGCTCCACGGGGCCATCGAATGCGGATGCTTGCGGGCGAAGCGCTTGACGGCGGCCGGCGCGCGGCGATCCGAATTGCCCTCGCGCAGGACCGGATTGACGGCGCTGCCGAGCGCCTTCGAGTAGCGCGCGCGCAGCGTCTTCTCTTCTTCGGTCTTTGGATCTTCCGGGAAGTCCGGCAGCTTGTAGCCGCGCGATTGCAGTTCGCGGATGGCGCCGACCAGTTGCGGCACCGAGGCGCTGATGTTGGGCAGCTTGATGATGTTGGTGTCGGGTTCCTGCGTCAGACGGCCCAGCTCGCCCAGATTGTCCGGCACTTTTTGCTCGTCGGTCAGGTAGTCGGGGAATTCGGCCAGGATCCGCGCGGCCACCGAGACGTCGCTCTTGGCGATCTCGATGCCGGCCGGCGCGGTGAAGGTCCGGATGATGGGCAGAAAGGAACAAGTGGCCAGCAATGGCGCCTCGTCGGTGAGCGTGTAGATGATTTTCGATTTTCCTGCGGCCATTGCGATGTCCTTGCTTGTGGTTAATTTGGTTTTGGTTGAGCCATAATTTTATCGGGGGTTCCTGTCGTCAACCTTAAAGACGCAGGCCACATACGCCCCAAGCGGACAAGTTTACCTCAGTCGAAGACCCTTATGGGGCTAGGTGTTGCAGGAATGAAAATATTAAATGCCGGAAATGCGACTTTCGCGGCTTTCGCGCGACGTTGCGGGAGGATTGGCGCCTTCGGCGGGCGTTGCGGCGACCACGTCCGATTTCTCGGCCAGAAAGAAATGTAGGGTGGGCACGTTTTTGTGCCCACGCGGACGCGCACAGCGTGGGCACAGAAGCGTGCCCACCCTACGAATTTGGAGTCTCGCGCGCCCCGCGGCGGCCGGCGTGACGGCTTTACATGAAGTTGCGCGTATGCAGGGCCGACAGGCGCTGCGCGGCTTCGGCGCCGAAGCCGAGCCGCTCCAGGCGCGCCTGGCGCCCTTCGGCCATGTCGCGCATCAGCTCCTGCACCCGGACGTAGCCGGCGGCGATCGCCGTCGGCGTGAATTCGCCCGCGGCCAGCAGGATCAGGGCGTCGAACACCTCCTCGTTCAGGCCGGACGTGCCCGACAAGGCGTCGTTGCGCGACTGCACCGCGTTCGACAGCCGGGTGCGGAATTCCGGCTCGGCCTCCAGCCGCGAGGCCAGGTGCGTCATGCCGAAGGCGACGTGGCGCGCCTCGTCGATCGCGGCCAGCCGCGCCACCTGGCGCGTGACCGGGTCGGGCGCGTGCACGTGCAGGAAGTGCAGCAGGCTGACGAAAGTGCCCTCGCCCAGCACCGAGAGCAGGAATTCGGCGACCGAGAAATCCGACTCGTCGAGCAGCGTCTTGAGCGAATTCTGCCCGCCCGCCGTCGACAGCGCCGGTTCGCGGCCCTTCATGCGCAGGCGCCGCGTGAAGACGTCGATGTGGCGCGCCTCGTCGGCGATGTTGATCGCCAGCACCGCCTGCACTTCGCGGAAATGCGGGTGCAGCTGACCGAGAAAGCGCGCCGGCACGATCAGCGCGGCGACCTCGTTTTCGATCATGTAGGTCAGCACCTGCACCACCGCGTCCTCGACGACGTCGGGCAGCTCGAACGGCGCGTCCCAGTCGATCGCCGTTTCCGGGTTCCACTGCGCGGCCGCCGCCTGCTTGTACAGGTCGGCGGCGCGGCTGGCCCACACCTCGTCCTTCTGGTCGAGCCGGAAGTCGAACGCGGGCGAGCCCGCCTCGACGGTGGCGCCGCGCGCGGCCAGCCCCCAGCGCGCGTGCGGCTG
>JACMLV010000715.1 GCA_014379395.1 Burkholderiaceae bacterium | reverse complement strand
GGCCTGCAAAGAGAATGGCGGCGCCGCCGCACCTGCCGCGTCGGCATCGGCCAAGGCCGCCGGCGGCGAGCTGGGCCACGAAGTGCAGCCCGGCCAGCTCGACGACTACTACCACTTCTCGAGCGGCGGCCACTCCGGCGAGGCGCGCATCATGGGCATCCCGTCCGGGCGCACGCTGCGCCGCATCCCGGTGTTCAACATCGACCCGATGGTCGGCTGGGGCATCACCAACGAATCGAAGGCGATCATGGGCACCAAGGCCGATGGCAGCCTGAAGTACACCACCGGCGACACCCACCACGTCCACGGCAGCTACAAGGACGGCACCTACGACGGGCGCTGGTTGTTCATCAACGACAAGATCCACTCGCGCCTGGCGCGCATCCGCATGGACACGATGGAGACCGACAAGATCACCGAGCTGCCCAACGTGATGGGCATGCACGGCATCTTCCCGGACAAGCGCGACCCGGTCGACGAGAAGATCAACTACACCACGCGCGTGTTCTGCGGCGCCGAGTTCCACATTCCGCTGCCGAACGACGGGCGCGACCTGGCCGACCCGAGCAAATGGGGCTGCCTGTTCTCCTGCGTCGACGCGGAGACGATGGAACTGCGCTGGCAGGTCCGGGTCGACGGCAACATGGACCTGGTCGCCACCTCGTACGACGGCAAGCTGGTCGCCTCGAACCAGTACAACGTGGAGAACGCGCCGGAGCTGGCCGACATGATGGGCGCCGAGCGCGACGCCTGCGTCTTCTTCGACGTCGCGCGCGTCGAGGCGCTGGTCAAGGCCGGCAAGTTCACCACCATCGGCAGCTCCAAGGTGCCGGTCGTCGACGGTCGCAAGGCCGTCAACGGCGACCCGAAGACGGCGGTCACCTGCTACGTCCCGGTCGGCAAGAATCCGCACGGCGTGAACGCCAGCCCGGACGGCAAATACTTCGTCTGCGCCGGCAAGCTGTCGCCGACGGCGACCGTGATCGACCTGGCGCTGGTGGCCAAGTGGTTCGCCGGCGAACTCAAGACCGAGCGCGACACCGTGGTGGCGGAGCCGGAAATCGGCCTCGGCCCGTTGCACACCGGCTTCGACGGCAAGGGCAACGCCTACACCTCGCTGTTCCTCGACAGCCAGGTCGTCAAGTGGAACGTCGAGCAGGCCATCAAGCAGTTCCAGGGCGACAAGGCGGCCAAGGTCGTCATCGACCGCATCGACGTGCACTACCAGCCGGGCCACGGCTACTCGTCGATGGGCGAGACCAAGGAATCGGACGGCAAGTACTTCAACTCGGGCAACAAGTTCTCCAAGGACCGCTTCCTGCCGGTCGGCCCGCTGCACTGCGAGACCGAGCAGCTGATCAACATCAGCGGCGAGAAGATGAAGATGATCGCCGACCACACGGCCTACCCGGAACCGCACGACGGTATCATCGTGCGGCGCGACGTGGTCAAGACGCGCCAGATCTACAACATGGACGACTTCCCGAACGCGGTGAAGACGCCGGCCGACTCGCGCATCGAGCGCAAGGGCAACAAGGTCAACGTCTACCTGATGTCGACGGCGCCGAATTTCAGCATGCCGATCATCAAGGTCAAGAAGGGCGACGAAGTCACCCTGACCCTGACCAACCATGACAAGGTCGAGGACTTGACCCACGGCTGCGCGATTCCGACCCATAATGTGAACTTCATCGTCAATCCGCAGGAGACCAAGTCGGTCACCTTCAAGACCGACCGGCCGGGCGCGTACTGGATCTATTGCACCCACTTCTGCCACGCCTTGCATCTGGAAATGCGCAGCCGCCTGTTAGTGGAAGCGTAATCGCTCTGTAGTTGTAACAACACGGGGTGCGCGCGAGCGCACCCCGCACCGTTTCTGGCATGGCTTTTTCATGCGGGAACGACAGGATTGCCGTCTTATGAAAACTATTTCCCAATTTTGGCGCCGGGCGCGCCGGCTGCCGATCATGTCCGCCCTGGTGCTGTTCTGCGCGCTGTCCTTGGCGATTGCGCCGCGCGCCCAGGCCACCGTCTACGACGTCGAACTGTCCGAACAACTCAAACACGGGCCCGACCTGTGCGCCGCCGCGCCGTGCCGCGACGTGATGCCGGCCGCCCAGCAATTCTCCGAGCGCAAGGGCGCGCCCAGCTATGTCGAGGCCTACGCCGTCGACGCCGGTAAGAACGCAGGTAAAAAGCAGTTGGTCGGCTACGTCTTCCTGTCGACCGACGTGGTCGACATCCCGGCCTATTCCGGCAAGCCGATCGTCACCCTGATCGGCATGGACACGCGCGGCATCATCACCGGCGTGCGCGTGCTCAAGCACTCCGAGCCGATCCTGCTGGCCGGCATCCCCGAATCCGAACTCTTGAAATTCATTGGCCAGTACGTCGGCAAGGCCGCCGACGCCAAGCTCGTCATCGGCTCCGGCTCGCAGGACACCGGCAGCATCGGCCTCGACGCCATCAGCGGCGCCACCGTCACCGTGATCGCCGAGAACCAGGTCATCTCGCGCAGCGCCTACGAGATCGGGCGCCAGGTCGGCATCATCAAGGTCATGCCGCGGCCGGCGGCCCGCTTCACCCCGTTGAACGACAAGCTGAACTGGGCCGCCCTGCTGGCCGAGGGCAGCGTCCAGCGCCTGCTCATTTCGGCCGAGGACGCCGGCGCCCTCGACACCTCGCGGCCCTACATGGATTTGCATTTCGGCTACCTGAACACGCCGTCGGTCGGCCTCAGCCTGCTCGGCGCGCACGGCTATAAGCGCCTGATGGAGGACTTGAAGCCGGACGAGCACGCCATCTTCATCATCGCCAACGGGCAGGAGTCGTTCAAGGGCTCCGGCTTCGTGCGCGGCGGCATCTACGACCGCGTGCAGGTGCGCCAGGACCCGGTCACCTTCACCTTCCGCGACACCGACTACCAGAACCTGTACCACCTGCAGCCGGCCGACGCGCCGGCCTTCAAGGAGTCGGCCATCTTCATCATCCGCTCGAAGGACTTCAACCCGGCCTGGCCGTGGCAGCTGACGGTGCTGGCCAACAAGGCCGACAAGCAAAGCGGCGGCAAGACCTTCGTCCACTTCGACCAGGAATTGTGGCTGCCGGCGCGCTACCTCGAGGGCGGCCGGCCGCACGTCGAACGGCCGCAGGCGGTGTGGAAGTCGATCTGGGCCAATCAAAAACTGGAGATCGCGCTGTTCGCGCTGATCCTCGGCTTCACCGCCTTCATGTACTCGCGGCGCGACAAGCTGGTGCGCCGCTCGAACCGCAAGAGCAAGCCGTGGATCTCGGTGCCGCGCCATCTGCTGTGGATCGCCAGCGTCGGCTTCCTCGGCTTCTACCTGAAGGCCCAGCCCAGCATCACCCAGGTGATGACCTGGTTCCACTCGCTGCTGCACCAGTGGAAGTGGGAATTGTTCCTGTCCGACCCGTTCATCTTCATCTTCTGGTGGTTCATCATCATCACCACACTGATCTGGGGTCGCGGCCTGTTCTGCGGCTGGCTCTGCCCGTTCGGCTCGCTGCAGCAACTGGCGCTGAGCATCGGCAAGCGCGTCGGCCTGAAGCGCTTCCAGAAGCTGCTGCCGCAAAAGCTGCACAACAAGCTGCGCTGGGTGAAGTACGCCGTCTTCGCCGCGCTCCTGGGCGTGTCGTTCTACTCGATGGAGGCGGCCGAGCACCTGGCAGAGATCGAGCCGTTCAAGACCACTTTTCTCGTCGGCGTGTGGAACCGCACCTGGCCGTTCTGGCTGTTCATCGGCGCCATCCTCGGCTGGTCTTTCGTCAGCGAGCGGCCGTACTGCAAATACATCTGCCCGCTGGGCGCCGGGCTGGCGCTGCCGGGCAAGTTCCGGCTGTTCGGCTTGAAGCGCAAGGCCGAATGCAGCACCTGCCACGCCTGCGCGGCCGGCTGCGGCTCGCACGCGATCGACGCCAACGGCAAGATCGACCAGATGGAATGCATGCTCTGCCTCGACTGCATGGTGTTGTACTACGACGACCACGCCTGCCCGCCGCTGGTGGGCGAGCGCAAGAAGCGCGAGAAGAACGGCCAGCCGCTCACGGCCATCGACGGCGGCGGCCACTTCATTTCGCTTGAGACGGTCAAGCGCGAGCTGGCCGACAAGGCCGCCAGCCAGCGGGCGCGGGGTTGATCGGATGAGGACGGGATTTTCCCGGCGCCTGGGCGCGGCCGCGCGGGCCGTGTGCGCGTGGCTGGCCGCCGACGCGGCCAGTGCCGC
>JACMLV010000714.1 GCA_014379395.1 Burkholderiaceae bacterium | reverse complement strand
TGACGTCAGCGCCATCGCGCAAGCCCTGTACGACCTGTACCCGGACGTCGACCCGTTGACGATCCGCTTCACCGATCTGCACAACAAGGTGGTCGATCTGCCCGAGTTCGACGACGACCACTCGCACGGCGGCGAGAAGGTGCTGGAAGCGATCCAGATGGCGTGGATCGATGAAGCGCGCTAAGGGCGCGGCGCCAGCCGCCGCCAAGGCCACCACGATCACCGCCGACGCCGGCATGCCCGAGATCCGTCCCGGCCAGTCGATCGCGTTGCTGCAGGAGCTGCACATCCTGACCCGCGACGGCAAGATGAACCAGGACAGCCGCCGCAAGCTCAAGCAGGTGTACCACCTGTACCAGTTCATCGAGCCGCTGCTGGAGGAAATCCGCGCCGAGCATCCGGGTGTGTCGCTGGTCGATCACGGCGCCGGCAAGTCCTACCTCGGCTTCATCCTGTACGACTTGTTCTTCAAGGCGCTGAACGACGGCTCGCATATCTACGGCATCGAGACGCGCGAAGAATTGGTGCAAAAATCGCAGGAACTGGCGCGCAAGCTCGATTTCCCCGGCATGTCCTTCCTGAACCTGTCGGTGGCCGAATCGACCCGCTCCGACTTGCTGCCCGAGCGCATCGACATCGTCACCGCGCTGCACGCCTGCAACACGGCGACCGACGACGCGATCCACTTCGCGCTGCAAAAGCGCGCCCGCTTCATGGTGCTGGTGCCGTGCTGCCAGGCCGAAGTCGCCTCGGTGCTCAAGAAAAACAAGGGCAAGGCGCTCGGCAAGAGCGCGCTGACCGAGTTGTGGCGCCATCCGTTGCACACGCGCGAGTTCGGCAGCCAGATCACCGACGTGCTGCGCTGCCTGCAACTGGAGGCGCACGGCTACCAGGTCAGCGTCACCGAGCTGGTCGGCTGGGAGCATTCGATGAAGAACGAGTTGATCATCGCCAGCTACAAGAATCTGCCGCGCCAGCGTCCGACCGAGCGCCTGCAGCAAGTGCTGGCCGAGCTGGGCCTGGAGGAAATGGGGCAGCGCTTTTTCACCGAGCAAGTGTCGAAGGCCGAGGCGCTGCAATAGACGTGGCGGCGGGGCGGGGCGCATCGCTCGTCCCGTCACTCGCAGTGCGCATCCGGTCCGCCTCCGCTTTGAGGGCCCGGAAACTGATGCCCCGGTCGTCCCCCAGCAAATAGGCCTGCACGCCGCGGCTTTGCCAGTGCGCCAGGCGATCCGCAATGCGCGGGATCGCGCAGAACTGGATTTTGCGACGGCAACATTCGGTGGCGATCTTGTCGATCGCGGCCAGCACGGACGGATGCTGCGGCTGTCCGGGCACCCCGTATGACTGCGACAGGTCAACCGCCCCTTCCAGTACCATGTCGAGGCCCGGGACAGATAAGATTGCATCCAGATTGTCGACGCCTTCTTGATCTTCGATCATCGCCACCACCATGATTTCCCGGTTGGCTCGTTCAAAATATGTCTGCAGGCCGAGCGCGCCGAAGCCGGTGCAGCGCCCGCCGCTGATGCCGCGCTGACCCAGCGGGTGGTAGCGGCTGGCGGCGACTGCCTGTTCGGCGTCGCCGCGCCCGCGTATATGCGGCACCACCACCCCTTGGGCACCGCAGTCGAGTGCCCGCAAGATCGCTTCCGGGGCGGCGTTCGGCACCCTGACCAGGGGCGTGATGCCGGCACACTCGGCGGCCCGCACCATGTGTTCGAGCGTCTCCGGATTGACGCAGACATGCTCCATGTCCAGGATCACGAAATCGTAGCCGGCATAACCTGTCATCTCGACCATCAGCGCCGATGGAATCGAATTGAGCAGGCCGAATACGGTCCGGCCATCGGCCAGCGCCTGCTTCAAGCGGTTAATCTGCAGCATGTTCTGGTCCTTCCACCGGCAAATACCATTGGGCGGGATGCGGGTGGCGCAGGAAATCGTGGTGCGAGATGTGCCACGCGTACGCGCCCGCGAACGGAAACACCAGCAAATCGTTGCAACGCACCAGCGCTACCGGCGCATCGAACGCCAGCAGATCTTTCGGCGTGCACAGCTGACCGACGATACTGACGCATGCGTTCGCGGCGGCGGGACGGGGAAAACTGTATGGCCAGGCATCGACCGCCAAAACATGGAACGGGTGGCTGTGGCCTTGGGCGTAGGGCGTGCGGAAATGATGCGAGCCGCCCTTGCCGACCACAAATGTCTTGCCGTAGCTGTGCTTGAGATCGATGACTTGCATCGCATAGTAGCCGCAGGCAGCGCTCAGGTAGCGCCCCAGTTCGAAGCGCACCCCGATCCCCGGCAAGCCGCGCTGATCCAGCAAGGCCGCCAGGCCGTCACGGAATGCAGGCCAGTCGAACTGGCGTTCCGGCTCGCGGTAATTGACGCCGATACCGCCGCCCACGTTGATCTGGTCGATGCTCAGCTGGTATTGCTCGCGCCAACGTCCGACCTGGTTCAGGTAGGCGCCCACCAGCTGCAGATGGGCTTGCGCATCGAGCTGGTGCGACAGCAAATGGAAATGAAAACCGCGCAGCCGGATCGCGGGATGGGCGCGCAGCCATGCCAGGCAGGCCGGCAACTGTTGCACGGGAATGCCGAACGGCGTCGGCTTGCCGCCCATCATCAGGCCGGTTTCGGCCAGATTGTCGAGCGACAGATTGATCCGCAACAGCACCGCCTGCGTCTTGCCAAGGGCGCCGGCAATCTGCCCGAGGCGCATCAGTTCGTTCAGGCTTTCGACGTGCAGGCAGTCGACCCGCTGCTCAAGCGCCATCTTCAGTTCGCCATCGAGTTTGCCCGGTCCGCTAAAAATCACCGGCAGATCGGGAAAATGCTGGCGCACCCACATCAGTTCGCCGCCCGAGGACACTTCGAAACCGTTCACCAGCGGCGCCAGGGTCTGCAAAATGGGCAGCTCGGAGTTGGCCTTGATCGCATAAAATAATTCGCAGCCGGCCGGCAGGCCCGCCACCACCCGCGCCGCGTGCCTGCGCAAGCTTTCCAGGTCGTACACATAGGCGCACAAGGGCTCGCCGGAACGGGCTTGCGCCGCGCGAATGCTGTCAAATACCTGGTTCAGTCTCAGTTCCATGCGTGCTCCCCGGCCAGCATGCCAAGCGGATTGGAAACCGGCACATAGGTGGTGGCGCGGTCGGCGCGCTTGAAGAAACGGTTCAGCAAGTTGGTCTTGCCGGGAAACGCCGCGCCGCCGAGCAAGGCCGCGATGCGCTGCGCCGACGCCGCATCGCCATGCCGGCTTTGATAGGCTTGCAGATGGTGCTGTACGACGGCCCAGAGCCGGCGCTGCAGTACCGGGTTGTTCGCCGCCATCTGGCTGATCGCTTCGCAAAAATTATTGACGAACAGGCAGTAGGCGATGCGCTTCCAGCCCAGCTCGGTGTCATACCACAGCGCGGCCCGGGCCGCTTCGCTGAGGCCCGCCAGTTGCTGCTCGCCGTAATGCGCGCGCAGCAGTTTGACGCCTTCGAAGTCGCGCAGGAACAGCTGCCGCGGCTGGCCGCCGGCGACGCCGATCACGACGTTTTGCAAATGCGGCTCGAAGATTATGCCGTGCTGAAAGTAACAGTACAGCACCGGGTACATGAGCTCGGCCACGTAAAGCGAAAACCACTGTTCGGCCGCGTCGGCCAACGGCATCGGGTTGTGCCGCCGCATTTGCATGAGCAATTCGTCCAGACGCGCCGCACCGTGCAGGTGATTGCCAAACAGGGCGCCCGCCAGCAGCGGCGTCACGCCGGGGCGCAAGCCGTCCTGAAAGCCGCGCCGCAGAATCATGCCAAAGCCCTCGGTCAATTCCTTGTCGCTCTGGGCGTCGCCCAGCTTCAGGTCGAGCGAAAGGAAGCCGGGCTCTTCCATCACCTGCAGGCCGGGAAAGCGCCGCTGCAAGCCGGGCATCAGGGCGCGCATGATTTTGCTCACTTGCAGCGCACCTTCGAGTTCATAGACGGCATTCTTGCGCACGCAGTTGGTGATGCGGATATTCAGCGAGCACTTATAGAAATACGGATTGTCCGGATGGAATAGCGTGCGGATCGACGAGGTCGGATAGTAGGCTTCGCCCTGCGCGCCGAGGTCGCGCATGCGTCCGCTGCGGATCGCCTCGGCGACGCCGGCGTGGCCGAGCAGATGCCCGGCTTGCCAGGGATGGGTCGGAATCAGCGCATACGCGTCGTCCGTGATCAGGCCGGCTGGCGCTTGTGCCGCGACAATCCGATCGCATGGCGTGCCCAGCACCGACTGCTGCAGCAGATCGTCGCGCCGCACAGCAAAATAATGCAGGGGAAAACGGGTTCCCATTTCCGGCGAGTAGCGCAGCATGTCTTGATGCGACATCCCCTGCCGGCTTTTCGGCGCCGGATGAAACGGATGGCCGAACAGCAGCGACTGCTCCGATTCGATAAACGCCTGCAATGGCGGCGCGGCAAAGGGGCCGGGCCGGGCTGCCTGCCGCAGAGCCGCGCTGACCGCGACGCTGTCGCACATCTGCCGCATCAGTTCCTCGTTGAAGGGCGTTTCTGATTGGACGGACAGTTCGCCCAGCAGCAAGCCGGCCAGGCCCTGCCAGTCGAGCAATGCCCAGGCCCGGCCTGGCGCCTTGGCATAGAACGGCGACCGGTAACGGTAATTGCAGGTCGCGGAAGGCTGCGCCACCACCACCAGCAGCCGCGCCGCAGTCAGCGGCAACAGAATGTGCAAGACCTTGCCGCCGCTGCCGGCGTGCTGCAGTGCCATGCGCACCGACTGCGGCCAGTCGCTGTGGCCGAACAGGGGACCGACGCTGAGCTCATCGCGCGGGCCGGCCACTTCCCGGCAATAGCAGTTCAACAGGGTTTCCATCGAGCGCAGCCCGGCTTCCTGATGCGCCATCAGCGTCGCGTCGACGGCGCGCACCGTATTATTTAATTGCATGATTTCTCCTTTGAAATAGGCTGCTGCCGGCCATACAGGGCCAGCGCGGCAAGCCAGGCAGCGGCCATGAACATGACCAGCGCGCCGATGACGAACGGGGTGCGCAGATCGAGCGCCTGGACGGCGATGCCGGCGATCAGGCCGGCGCCTACCGCGCCCCACTTGGAACTGCTTTCAAACCAGCCGAAAGTGCGGCCCGCGTTGTCGCTGTTGACCAGGCCCGCGATCAAGCCGTGCAGCCCGATGTAGGCGGCAGTCATGGCGCATCCCATCACGACCCGCCAGGCGGCCAGCGCTGGCAAACTGGCCGCCCATGCCTGACCCACCAACGATACGGCGAGCAACAGGAAAGACAGGGCCAGCGTGACGATGAGGCCGTCCCGCCCCAGATAACGGCTGAGCGGCAACGCGCACAGCAGATACACCAGATGTGGCAAGCCGAACAAGAGGCCGGCAAGCGCCGGCGAGGCGGCGCCGGCGTGCCCGATGAAGGGGATGAAATACGGAAACGTCAGCACCGTGGCGAACACGAACGCGAACTGCAAGGCATAAATTTGCAGCGGCGTCGCTGCGCCCTCCCGCGCCGCGGCGGCGCCGGCC
>JACMLV010000713.1 GCA_014379395.1 Burkholderiaceae bacterium | reverse complement strand
TTGATGGCGCCGATCGAGTCGAGCTGGTCGTGGCCGGACGGCAGCGCATGCACCAGCACCGGCGCGAATGACGCCAGCAGGATCGCGAAACCGGCGATCCAGGCTGCAACATATCTTGTCATTCGGCTCATTTTCATGGGGACGATTCTACCAGCGCGCGTAGGAAACACGCCAGCGTCCGCTCGGCCTAGTCCTATAGGACTAGGAAAATTTTCGTGGTGCGAGCCATCGGCGGCGCGTGCGCGAAGTCTCGAAATCGTGGCGCGGGCATGTTTTTGTGTGCATGCGCGCGTCCGCGTGGGCACGATAAACCCGTGCCTCGGCGGCCCCGCCCACCCTACGATTCGCCGAAAATTCGTAGGGTGGGAACGGCTTCATCGTGCCCACGCGGATGCAGAATGGGCGCGAAAGGTGCGACGATGGCACCGTCGCCCATCCCACAAATTTTCGTAAGTCAAGCCGATTGGAAATGTTTCCGGCCTGTCACAAAACCATTCTTGCATTATGGAATGGCATGCAATACGCTAGCCGGGGGCGCCTAGCCGTGTTCCAGATTCCTACAACACCCCTTATTTGTTTTGCCCACGAAAGGTAGCGTCATGAGAAAAAAAGTTGTCTCGGCCGTTGAAGCGATTGCCATCCTGCGCGACGGCGACACCCTGTGCTGCTCCGGTTTCGGCAGCAACGGCGTGCCCGTCGAGCTGATCCTGGCGCTGGAAAAGCGCTTTCTTGAAACCGGCTCGCCGAAGAACCTGACGCTGCTGTTCGGCGGCGGCCCCGGCGACGGCGCGACCGGCGGCGCCAACCACCTTGCGCATGAAGGCATGCTCAAGCGCGTGATCGGCGGCCACTACGGCTTGGTGCCGCAAATCGGCAAGCTGGCGCTGGAGAGCAAGGTCGAGGGCTACAACCTGCCGCTCGGCGTGATCTCGCACATGTACCGCGACACCGCCTGCGGCCTGCCGGGCACCGCCTCCAAGGTCGGCCTGGGCACCTTCGTCGATCCGCGCCTCGAAGGCGGCAAGATCGGCAGCAAGACCAGCGAGGACATCGTCGAGGTCATCACGCTCGGCGGCAAGGAACTGCTGTACTACAAGACCCATCCGATCTCGGTGGCCTTCATCCGCGGCACCAGCGCCGACCCGGAAGGCAACATCACGATGGAGCGCGAGAACCTGACCCAGGACGTGCTGGCGATCGCCACCGCGACCAAGAACAGCGGCGGCTTCGTCATCGCGCAGGTCGAGCGCATCGCCGAGCACGGCTCGCTGAATCCGCGCCGCGTCAAGGTGCCCGGCATCCTGGTCGATTGCGTGGTCGTCGCGCAGCCGGAAAACCACCCGCAAAACCTGAACGGCGCCTACAACCCGGCTTTCTCGGCCGAAGTGCGCGTGCCGCTCGACGCGATGGCCCCGATGGCGCTCGACGAGCGCAAGGTGATCGCGCGCCGCGCCGCCTTCGAATTGCGCCCGAACGCCGTCATCAACCTCGGCATCGGCATGCCGGAGGGCGTGGCGGCGGTCGCCAACGAGGAAAAAATCCTCAAGTACATGACCCTGACGGCCGAGCCGGGCGTGATCGGCGGCATGCCGGCCTCCGGCGTCAACTTCGGCGCCGCGACCAATCCGGACGCCGTGATCGACATGAACCAGCAGTTCGACTTTTACGACGGCGGCGGCCTGGACCTGGCCTGCCTCGGCTTGGCCGAGTGCGATGCGGCCGGCTCGATCAACGTCAGCCGCTTCGGGCCGAAGCTGGCCGGCGCCGGCGGCTTCATCAACATCACCCAGAACAGCCGCACCGTCGTGTTCGTCGGCACCTTCACCGCCGGCGGCCTGAAGGTCGCCATCGAGGGCGGCCAGGTGAAAATCTTGCAGGAGGGCCGGGCCCGCAAATTTGTCAAGAGGATCGAGCAGACCACCTTCAGCGGCCCCTACGCCAGCAGCACCGGCCAGAACGTGCTCTACGTCACCGAGCGCTGCGTGTTCCAACTGACGGCCGCCGGGCTGGAGCTGATCGAGGTGGCGCCGGGCATCGACATCGAAAAAGACATCCTGGGACAGATGGACTTCAAGCCGATCGTCAACAACCCGCAGCCGATGGATATGCGCATCTTCCAGCCCGAGGCGATGGACTTGAAGGAGGCGCTGCTGTCGATCGCCATGGTCGACCGCATGCAGTACGAGCCGGGCAAGGGCATGGCCTTCTACAACTTCCACGGCCTGCGCGTGCGCACCAAGAAGGACGTCGAGGACATCCGCCGCGCCGCCGAGGAACTGTGCATGCCGCTCGGCAAAAAGATCGGCGTGGTGGTCAACTACGACGACTTCCAGATCGACGAGAACGTGATCGACGACTACACCGCGATGATCAAGGAGCTGACCGACAAGTACTACAGCTACGTGTCGCGCTACACCACCAGCGCCTTCATGCGTCTGAAGCTGGGCGAGGCGCTCGAGAGCCGCGGCGTCGCCGCCCACATCTACGAGACGCCGCAGGAAGCCATCGACTCCGGGCGCCAGTCCGGCTGCGAGTAAGGCCGGCGGCAAGTCTGCCCGGCCGCGATGGTTTCCTGCAACGGGAAGCCGTCGCGGCCGGGTTTTACGGCCGTCACCAGCCGTCAATTAAGCAGGGTGGGTGGGGCCGCCGAGGCACCGTTTTGTGCCCACGCGGACGCGCGCAGGCGGGCCGCAGCACGCCCATTGCGGCCATTTTTCACGCTTCGCTTGACACCATCCCCATCGATTGATAAGAGTTGTCGGTGTCCCGCAGCGCCTTGCCGGACGCGCGAGCGTGCTCCGCGCGTCCCTGTTCAATCAACCCGAACCGAAGGAGAAGAGTATGCCCAACCAAACTGGAAGCTTCGTCTGGTACGACCTGATGACCACGGACGCCAAGGCGGCCGAATCGTTCTACAAGAGCCTGCTCGGCTGGGAAGCCAAGGATGCCGGCGTCGCCAAGCCGTACACCATCTTCTCGGCCGGCCCGGCCGGCGTGGCCGGGATGATGCAGATAAACCAGCATGAATGCCCGTCCGGAACCCTGCCCGGCTGGAACGGCTACATCCGGGTCGACGACGTCGACGTCTGCGCCAACACCATCGAGGCCGCCGGCGGCAGCGTGCTTCGCCCCGGCGAGGACATCCCCGGCGTGGGCCGCTTCGCCGTCGTCGCCGACCCCGACGGCGCCGTGTTCCAACTGTTCAAGGACGCCGGCGGCGCGCCGATGGCGCAGCTCGCCTGCGGCACGCCCGGCACCGTCGGCTGGCATGAACTGAACGCCGGCGACGGCCCGAGCGCGTTCGCGTTTTACTCGGGCATCTTCGGCTGGACCAAGGGCGAGGCGATGGACATGGGCGAGATGGGCGTCTACCAGCTGTTCGCCACCGGCGGCGACCCATGCGGCGGCATCATGACCAAGATGCCCGACACTCCGGCGCCGTTCTGGCTGTATTACTTCAACGTCGACGGACTTGACGCGGCGATTGAGCGCACCACCACCGGCGGCGGCAAAGTGCTGATGGGGCCGCACCAAGTGCCGGGCGGCAGCTGGATCGTCCAGTGCCTCGACCCGCAGGGCGCCATGTTCGCGATGGTGTCGATGAACCGCTGATTGCGTGGCTGCGCCGGCTGACGGCAATGCCCCGACTGCGCGGCAATTCTCGGGTTGGTAGGGTGGGCACGACTTTGTGCCCACGCGGACGGGTGTCCCCACGATGGCCTTTGGGGCCACCGACGCCAATGCCCTGAATCGAGAACCGCCGCCTCCGGCGACGCTGGCTGTATCGCCGGCCCGGCCTGCTTTATACTGCACGGCTATTCCTAAAAACCGGCCGCGGCTGAAGTCGTAGCCGGCCGGTTTTTCACACCATCGAATTTAAGGCCCGTCATGCCATTTTCCTCACTGGGCCTCGTTCCCTCCCTGGTGCGCGCCGCCGCCGACAGCGGCTACACCAAGCCGACCGCGATCCAGAGCGCCGCCATCCCCGTCATCCTGCGCGGCGGCGACGTCATCGGCGCGGCCCAGACCGGCTCCGGCAAAACCGCCGCGTTCGCGCTGCCGCTGCTGCAATTGCTGCTCGACGGCAGCAGCGGCGCGCGCGTCACCCGCACCCTGATCCTGGTGCCGACGCGCGAGCTGGCGGCCCAGGTCGGCACGGCGGTCGAAACATTCGCGCGCAACGCGCTGGCGCCGCTCAAGGTCGCCACCCTGTTCGGCGGCGTCTCGATCAACCCGCAAATGATGAGCCTGCGCGGCGGGGCCGACATCGTCGTCGCCACGCCGGGCCGACTGCTCGACCTGATCGAGCACAACGCCCTCAAGCTGTCGGACGTGAAACTGCTGGTGCTCGACGAGGCCGACCGCCTGCTCGACCTGGGCTTCAGCGACGAAATCGGCCGCATCCTCGCGCTGCTGCCGAAACGCCGCCAGAGCCTGTTCTTTTCTGCGACCTTCCCGACGGAGGTGCAGGCGCTGGCCGACGCCATGCTGCGCGAGCCGGTGCGCATCGAAATCGAAGCGGCGCCGGCGAGCGCGCCCGACATCTTGCAGCGCGCCATCGAAGTCGACCCGCTGCGCCGCACCATGCTGCTCAAACACCTGCTGCTGGAACACAAATGGCCGCGCGTGCTGGTCTTCGTCGCCACCAAATACGCCGCCGAGCACGTGGCCGACAAACTCCAGCGCAACGGCTTCCACGCCGGCGCGCTGCACGGCGAGTTCAGCCAGGGCACCCGGACCCAGGTGCTGGCCGAATTCAAGGCCGGCATGTTGCAAGTGCTGGTCTGCACCGACCTGGCCGCGCGCGGCATCGACATCGTGCAATTGCCGGCCGTCGTCAATTACGACCTGCCGCGCTCGGCGGTCGACTACACCCACCGCATCGGCCGCACCGGCCGGGCCGGCGAGAGCGGCGTGGCGGTCAGCTTCGTCAGCGCGGACACCGAGGCGCACTTCCGCCTGATCGAAAAGCGCCAGAACGCGCTGATTCCACGCGAACAAATCGCCGGCTTCGAGCCGGTGCTGACGGCGGCGCCGGTTTCGGCTGCGGCGTCGGTCACCGACACCGTCAACGGCGGCGTGAAAGGCAAGCGCAAGAGTAAGAAGGACAAGCTGCGCGAAGCGGCGGCGAAGGTTGGCGGCGAGTGAGCTGACAGGCCGGACGCGCTATCCGGTCGCCCGCGCAGCCGGGCGATTGGCGTATTTTTCAGGTTGCGAATGGAAAGGTCGTGTCGGCTTCGACGCCGATTCGCGGCGCTCGACCGCCCGTTAGCTAATTGCATTCAACGAATCCGTGCGCGCTTGGACCGGCCAATTTTTGGCTTATCTGCCGAGAGACCTATTCCGCTTGGTTTTGGGACGTCCATTTGAAAGCAATATCGCAGCGAGCCCGGGGAGGACTTGATCGACGCTGGTTTAGGCGTCATACTGAAATTTATATTGCGTCAAAATTGACGCCTACTTAACGTTGGGCCCTCCAATGCCATGCCGGATAGTGATCTCATAGCTTATGCAGCCGCATTGGTTGCGCTCCTCTCTGCGTGGTATGCACGAAACACGCGGGATGCCGCACGCAGAGCCAATGACATTGCAGTTCAGAACGGCCTCAGGCCATTTCGCCTTGAGGTCTATCGTTCAATGACAGACTTTGCTCACTATTGCTCAACGTATTCAACCATGCTGCACATAGGAGCAGTGAACGGAACACGAGATTTAGTCGAGAAAATCGATAGCCTTAAGTGGGAAATTGAGCAACAAGGGCCATTGCATATGCCGGATGTCGAAACCAAAGTAAATGAATTTCAGCGGAAGGCATGGCAAATGCAACGGCTCTTGGATCGTCTGGCCGCAGGCCAGAACAACCCTGAAGATCGTGCCTATCAATCCGGTGAGGAGAACATGATTGGTCTCATTGAATGGTTTGCAAATGAACGTAAAGAACTCAGGGCAGTCTTTCAGCCCTATCTCATCGAGGCATAACCCGGCAGTCGAGAGGGGCTGCGCAAAAGCGCGCAGCCCCTCACTTCTACTACAAGTGCGTCTTTCAAGGAGACAAAGTGATGTTCTGTAGTCAATGTGGCACTCAAATAAATGAAAGCGACCGATTTTGCGTCAAGTGCGGAAAGCCAACGGCAGCCGCTTCATCAATTTCTGTTGATGCCCAACAAAAGTTGAATTCCGGAGACGGGGTGGCTACGCATCTTTCTTTCGGCGCTCCGGAAAATCGATGGTGGATTCCATTCAAAGGGAAAACATCATTCCCTACTGGGTACGAGTGGCTGGAGAAACGCAATACGCTTTTAGTTTGTCGCAATCACCTCGTTCTCGTTGAGGGCGATGAAAAGCGAAGTGCGGCGCTTGATGTAATAGAAGCCATGGGGGTTGTCGGTGGAATCGTCGGCGCTGTCAGAGGGGTGAAGGACTCGTTTCTAAACAAGAAACTAGAGCTGTCCGTTGAGCATGCAGAGCGTCTATTTGAAGATAGGCTACTCGTCTGGTGCAAAAAATCCGACGCGATCATCTGGCGCTACCACGAGAAGCCATGGATGTTTATCAAATCATCCTCAGAGCAACTCTACTGTCCGTTCAACTCAAAAGCCGGAACTCTCCATGCGTGCGGCGTCTTGTGGTGCACCGCCGACTCCACGGGGCACGGAAAAGGCGATATTGCCGGACTTGGTTGTCGAATTGTTGACGCTGGGCATAACCTTCCCGAGAAGAAAGTTCACGAAGCTATGGCTGCTTCGCGGATGAACCTCCCAAGCTGAGTTCCATCCATAACACCCAATTCACGTTGGGCATTACCCTTTCAACATTTCCAATTGGTGCAATCATGAATATTTCCTTTCAGTGGTGCGGTGACAAAATAACCTCGGATCAAATAAAGAAAGTTGAGAGCGACATCCGTGAGGAAATACCAAGCTCCGTAAGGATGCTTCGCTTACCAAGTCACGATTCGCTCGTGGTTTATCTATTCCCAAATCCATTTACGCCATCTCTTGAGGGTTCTGTAACAACGAAAGAAAATGAAATCGTGCTAAAAATTACTTACTCGCTTTCCCCGCCATGCAATCGGAGCTACTTCATTCCTGGCGCATCACACTCAGACGCACGGTGATTTCAAGGACATCATTTAGTTGGTATGTTTTCGCCAAATCGCCCAAAGTTACCACCATGCAGCCATCGCCAATATGCAGCAAGCCTCGCAGCATGGTTGTCGCCATGAGACCCGCTGGCAAAAAAATGCGCCCAACGAATAAGGTTAGATCGTGCGAGCGAAGCGACGCCACGATCTGAACCGTTTGTTGGACGAGCCCGGTCCACGAGCGACGGGGTTCGTCAGCCACAGAAGATATCTCTTGAGGAGTGAGTCCGGTCTGGCGTTGTGACCGGTGCGTCGCGCACTGCCTCGCGCGCGTCATGCGTGCCGTTGCGGCAACCGGCGCGTGAGATCTGCGTTTGCGTGCCGATGGGGTGCGGTTCGAGACGAGTGCGTCTCTCAGCTTTCGGACACTGATCTCCCGTTACCCATCCAGTGGTGATCGATCACACGATCAGCGTATTCCCCCGGTGGGAATCGGAACCGTGACGCGTGCCGAGTCGGTGGATCGAATCTGCGTGCGCACGATCGTCATCACTGCGCCACAGCACGCACACACAATGGGCGCGCGTTGTTTGACCCAGGCCGTTGAGCCCCCGGGGTCGAAGCGCAGCAGCAGATGCAGCAGCGCGATCAGGCGCTTGCAGTTGGGGTGCAGGAAGCCGAAGTTGCGCGCGCGCCGGAAGCCCTTGGGCAGCACGTGCTGCAGGATGAGCCACAGGAAGTCCGCGCCGGGCACACTTCGGTGTTCGAACTTGCCGGTCTTGGCATTTCGGAAGCGGAAGCGCACCTCACCGTTGTCGCAGGCGAGGATGTCGTTCTCGCGGATCACGCCGCGGTACAGATAGCGGCCGAGATAGATCAGCGCCGGCCGGCCGGTGCCCACGGACTTGCAATCGACCACCCACTGCCGCGGATAGCGGGCCGGCAGCGCGAGCCCGGCGGCATCGATCCCCGCGAGCATCTTGGCCCGGAAGACCTTCGCCAGTGCTTTGTGGTTGAACAGATAGCCCGCCGCGGTCTTGGCCTGCGCTTTGGTGCGCCATTGCCTGTCCTCGGGGTCGAGCGCGGCGGCGGGCATGACCAGATGGACGTGCGGGTGATAGTCGAGCGCTCGGGTGTTCGTATGCAGCACCGCGATGGCCCCGGGGATGCCTTGGAGCTTTCGGTCGTTCCGGCTGAAGGTGCGCACCGTCTCCCAGGCACAGCGCAGCAGCAGCTCGTAGACGATGGGCTGGTGCGCCCAGGCCAGCGCCCGCAACTGCGCCGGCACGGTGAAGGTGAGCAGGAAGTGTCAACACCGGGCTACTTTTCCCCAATTCCGCCGGAGTAAATTTCCCCACCCTGTAGCGGTTCCGGTGCTCAGCCGGACGTAGGTGGAGCGGGCTCCTTTCGCGGTCGGCCCGGGCCGCGTTTGATCTCCGGTGGAGTAGCGTTTTGCAGCGCCGCCCGGTTGCGCAGATGCTCCGGCAGTAGATTCGCGTGCTCGCGCAGGCGGTAGGAGTTGCCCTCGATCGGGATCACCACCGCGTGGTGCAGCAGCCGGTCCAGCAGAGCGGTGGCGACCACCGAGTCGCCGAAGATATCGGCCCATTCGCCGAATCCGCGGTTGCTTGTCATGATCATCGCGCAGCGCTCATAGCAGGCGTTGACGAGCTGGAAGAACAGGTTGCCCCCGCCCGAGCCCACCGGCAGGTAGCCGATCTCGTCGACGATCAGCACGCTGTGGCGCGACAGGAAGCGCACCCGCTCGGTGAGGCGTCCTTCGCGTTCGGCGCGGCGCATGGAATCCACCATCTCGGCCAACGTGGCCATGTAGACGCTCTTGCCCGCGCGTACCGCCTCCACGCCGAGCGCGATCGCCAGATGGC
>JACMLV010000712.1 GCA_014379395.1 Burkholderiaceae bacterium | reverse complement strand
ATTTTTAAATACCCGTGTAATTTCAAGCATTTGCCTCTATCACAGAGGAAACGACTTTGCTTTCGGAATTGGCATGGAATCTGCTATGATCTTTAACTGAGTTTTGGTCGCACGCAATGTCCGCTTCGGGTTCGCAACATCCGCTAGAAGCACTTTGGTCGGCTCTCCCAATCACCCCCACATTTTCCGTTTAGGAGCTATGCATGGCAATGACAGCCGCTGAAGTCTTGAAAATGGCGAAAGACAACGAAGTGAAATTCGTTGATTTCCGCTTCGCTGATACCCGTGGTAAAGAACAGCACGTCACCGTGCCTGTGTCGCATTTCGACATCGACAAGTTCGAATCCGGTCACGCCTTCGACGGTTCGTCGATCGCCGGCTGGAAAGGCATCGAAGCATCGGACATGATCCTGCTGCCAGATCCAAACACGGCTAACATCGATCCGTTCATGGAAGAGACCACCCTGTTCATGCAGTGCGACGTGATCGAGCCGTCGGACGGCAAGGGCTACGACCGCGATCCGCGCTCGATCGCCAAGCGCGCCGAAGCCTACCTGAAATCGTCCGGCCTGGGCGACACCGCCTACTTCGGCCCTGAGCCAGAATTCTTCATCTTCGACAGCGTGCGCTGGAAGATCGACATGTCGGGCTGCTTCGTCAAGATCGATTCGGACGAAGCGTCCTGGTCGACCGACGCCAAGATCGAAGGCGGCAACAGCGGCCATCGTCCAGCGGTCAAGGGCGGCTACTTCCCGGTGCCACCAGTCGACAGCTTCCAAGACATGCGCTCGGAAATGTCCCTGATCATCGAAGCGATGGGCATCCCGGTCGAAGTGCATCACCACGAAGTGGCCGGCGCCGGCCAGAACGAACTGGGCACCAAGTTCTCGACCCTGGTCGAGCGCGCCGACTGGACCCAGAACATGAAATACGTGATCTGGAACGTCGCCCACAGCTACGGCAAGACCGCCACCTTCATGCCTAAGCCTATCGTTGGCGACAACGGTTCGGGCATGCACGTGCACCAATCGGTGTGGAAAGACGGCAAGAACCTGTTCGCCGGCGACGGCTATGCCGGCCTGTCCGATTTCGCCCTGTACTACATCGGCGGCATCATCAAGCACGCCAAGGCACTGAACGCGATCACCAACCCGGGCACCAACTCGTACAAGCGTCTGGTTCCCGGTTACGAAGCACCGGTCAAGCTGGCCTACTCGGCACGCAACCGTTCCGCTTCGATCCGCATTCCACACGTCGCCAATCCAAAGGGCCGCCGCGTCGAAGCGCGTTTCCCGGATCCACTGGCGAACCCGTACCTGTGCTTCGCAGCCCTGCTGATGGCCGGTCTGGACGGCGTGCAGAACAAGATCCATCCGGGCGAAGCCGCTTCGAAAGATCTGTACCATCTGCCGCCTGAGGAAGATGCGCTGATCCCGACCGTGTGCACCTCGCTGGAAGAAGCGCTCGACAACCTGAACAAGGATCGCGAGTTCCTGACCCGCGGCGGCGTGTTCAGCGACGCCATGATCGACGCTTACATCGAATTGAAGATGCAGGACGTGCAGCGTATGCGCATGACCACGCATCCGGTCGAATTCGACATGTACTACTCGCTGTAATGGCGGCGTGCCGGCCCCGCGCCGGCTGCGTGTAAGCATGGAAGAAACGCGAGGCGAGCCACGGCTTTCCTCGCGTTTTTTTTATTTGAATTGTATATTCGGTCTGGGCCGAATCGGGCGCCGCAGCCGGCGCTCCTCACAGGCAAACTAACGGAATCACAAGCGGGATACCATGCATGCAATTGTCAAACAGCTGCTGATCGTGGCCGGACTGGGCGCCTGTGCGCTGGCGCGCGCCGACGGCCAGCTGCACCTGTGCATCGACGCCAACGGCCACAAGGAATACACCAACATGAGCCGCAAGGGCAACTGCAAGGTGCTCGAGGTGCCGGGCGCGATCGTCGCGCCGCCGCCGCGCACCGGGCCGGTGTATTCCGCGCCGCGCGCGAACAATCCGGCCCCGGCCGCCGCGCCCTCGCCGGCCGAGTTCCCGAAGGTCGACAACGCCGAGCAAAAGGCGCGCGACCTGGACCGGCGCCGCATCCTGCAAGACGAATTGAAGAGCGAGGAGGGCAAGCTCGCCGAGCTCAAGAAGGAGTTCAACGGCGGCGAGCCGGAGCGCCGCGGCGACGAGCGCAACTACGCCAAGTACCAGGAGCGCGTGGCGCACATGAAGGACAACATTAACCGGGCCGAGCGGAACGTCGAGGCCCTGAAACGCGAAATCGCCAACATCCGATGACTCCACACCACCTGCCGCGCACCACGCCCGACCATCCCGAGGGGCTGGCCGGCCTCGAACTGCTGGCTTCGGCCGTCATCCTGCTCGACGCCGAGGGGCGCATCCGCTACGCCAACGCGGCCGCCGAAAACCTGCTGGAAAGCTCGCTCAAGGCGCTCGCGCGCCAGACGCTGGGCGCGCTGTTCGTCAACGCCGACGAGCTCGCCAGCCTGTGCGCCCAGGCGCTGGGGCACAAATTCGCCGACATGCGGCAAGACCTGACGCTCGAGCGCGCCGGGCGCGAGCCGCTGCACGTGCACAGCATCGTCAGCGCGGTCGACGACGACACCGTCGTCGTCGAGCTGCGCGAGAACATCCAGCAGCTCAAGCTCGACCGCGAGGAGCGCATCATCGACCAGAGCCAGGTGAACAAGGAGCTGATCCGCAACCTGGCGCACGAGATCAAAAATCCGCTCGGCGGCATCCGCGGCGCGGCCCAGCTGCTCGAACTCGAACTGCCGCCGCTGCACCTGGCCGCGCTGCGCGAATACACCCAGGTCATCATCAAGGAGGCCGACCGCCTGCAAACCCTGGTCGACCGCCTGCTGGCGCCGCACCGCCGGCCGCACATCGTCGGCGACGTCAACATCCACGAAGTGTGCGAGCGGGTGCGCACCCTGATCCTGGCCGAGTTCCCCAGCGGCCTGACCATCCTGCGCGACTACGACGCCTCGATCCCTGAATTCCGCGGCGACAAGGAGCAGCTGATCCAGACCGTGCTCAACATCGCCCACAACGCGGCCCAGGCCCTGTCCGAGCGCATCGAGGCGGGCGACGCCCAGCTGACCCTGAAGACCCGGGTGGCGCGCCAGGTGACGCTGGCGAAGGTCCGCTACGGGCTGGCATTAGACTTGCATATCATTGACAATGGACCGGGCATCTCGCCCCACATCCGTGACCGTATCTTCTATCCGCTGGTGTCGGGGCGGGAGGGCGGCAGCGGACTGGGGCTGACGCTGGCGCAAACCTTCGTGCAGCAGCACATGGGCGTGATCGAGTGCGAGAGCCGGCCTGGATACACCGATTTCCGGATCGTCCTGCCGCTGCCATAAGCGGCGCCGGGCGCCGGGAGCCGGACCCCAATCAATGCATATCGCGGGACGCACACACTAATGAAGCCAATCTGGATAGTCGACGACGACGAATCGATCCGCTGGGTACTGGAAAAAGCGCTGGCGCGGGAAAACCTCGCCACCAAGAGTTTTGCCAACGCGCGCGACGCGATCGCCGCGCTCGAGTTCGAAACCCCGCAGGTGCTGGTGTCGGACATCCGCATGCCCGGCACCTCCGGGCTGGAACTGCTGCAAGAGGTCAAGGCCAAGCTGCCCGGCCTGCCGGTCATCATCATCACCGCCTTCTCCGACCTCGACTCGGCCGTGGCCGCCTTCCAGGGCGGCGCCTTCGAATACCTGGCCAAGCCGTTCGACATCGACAAGGCCGTCGAGCTGATCCGCCGCGCGCTCGACGAGAGCCTGCGCGAGACCAGCATCGAGTCCGGCCCCAGCGAAACCCCGGAAATCCTCGGCCAGGCGCCGGCCATGCAGGAGGTGTTCCGCGCCATCGGCCGCCTGTCGCAGTCGAACGTGACGGTGCTCATCACGGGCGAATCGGGCACCGGCAAGGAGCTCGTCGCGCGCGCGCTGCACAAGCACAGCCCGCGCGCCCAGCAGCCCTTCATCGCGCTCAACACCGCGGCGATCCCGAAGGATCTGCTCGAATCGGAACTGTTCGGCCACGAGCGCGGCGCCTTCACCGGCGCCCAGACCACGCGCCGCGGCCGCTTCGAGCAGGCCGAGAACGGCACCTTGTTCTTGGATGAAATCGGCGACATGCCGTTCGACCTGCAAACCCGGCTGTTGCGGGTTTTGTCGGACGGCCACTTCTACCGGGTCGGCGGCCACCAGCCGCTCAAGGCCAACGTGCGCGTCATCACGGCCACCCACCAGAACCTCGAACAGCGCGTGCGCGAAGGCTTGTTCCGCGAAGACTTGTACCACCGCCTCAACGTGATCCGCCTGCGCCTGCCCAGTTTGAGGGAGCGGCGCGAGGATATCCCTATTTTGGTGCGCCACTTCTTGGTGCAAAGCGCCAAGCAGCTGGGCGTCGAGGCCAAGCGCATGAGCGACGCCGCGCTGCAGTTTTTGAGCGGACTGGACTTGCCGGGCAACGTGCGCCAGCTGGAAAACCTGTGCAACTGGATCACCGTCATGGCGCCGGGCCAGACGGTGGAAGTCAAGGATTTGCCGGCCGAGCTGTCGCAGGGACAGGAAAGCGCGGAGGGCGGCTTTGCCGCCGCGCCGGCCCAGCCGCTGGCGGGCGGCCTGGCCGGGGTCGGCAACGGCGTCGTGTACGACACGGCCGCGTCCGATTCTGGCGCGGCCTCCGGCTGGATCGGCCTGCTGGAATTGCGCGCGGCGAGCATGCTCGGCAGCGGCCAGCAGGAAGTGATGGCGGTGCTGGGCCGGGAATTCGAGTCGGCCCTGATCCGCATGGCCCTCAAGCACACCCACGGCCGCAAGAACGACGCGGCGGTGCGCCTGGGCATCGGCCGCAACACCATCACCCGCAAGATCGCCGAACTGGGCATCGACGGCGCCAAGGACGACTAGGAGGCTGTCGGACTTCGGGAGTCGAAGCGAAAAAATAGCTGGGCGAGGCCAGATTTTGACGGTTTCGCAGTGCCAATAGCGAGCTATTGGCCGAGAAGACGGCGAAATATGGACCGTCCAGGTATTTTTGCAGCCGACGAGCCTAAAGAAGAGCGCAACACTACACTAGTGTCCTGAGTTGCAGATTCGTTGACTAAATATGGCGAGAATCGGTCCCGATTCTGCGTCGCAAATGCGCGCAAGGCCCCGGCCTTGCTGTGCTTTGCTCCTTGTCTCGGGCCGATTTCGCCACATTTATTTGTCAACGAACTAGCAACTCAGGACACTAGCTTCGCCGCGTGCGGATCGGCACCTGGTGCGGCATCGGATCGGGTTCGCGCACCGGCGGCGGATCGGGCTGCGGCACCTCGCTCGGCACCGGTTCGTTGTCGGGCGGCGGCGCGTCGGGATCGGGCGTCGAGTGGGCGCGT
>JACMLV010000711.1 GCA_014379395.1 Burkholderiaceae bacterium | reverse complement strand
CTGGCGGTTTTTTAGGATTTGCTGGGATCTCGTTTTTCTAAGCTACGTGAACCGGCCGCAACGTAACCGCCTTTGGGTTGAAATTGCTAAAATAAAAGTGGCCGCTAAAAAAAGTCAAGCAGTGCATCCGAGATCGTCCTTGAAAGTTTGAAAGACTATAACAACAATCCGCGCCGCTTGGCAAGCGCTTTTCGGTCTAAGCCGTGCCGCCGACGGTGACGCCGTCGATGCGCAGGGTGGGCTGACCGACGCCGACCGGCACGCTCTGGCCTTCCTTGCCGCACACGCCCACGCCCGAATCGAGGCGCATGTCGTTGCCGATCATAGACACGCGGTTGAGCACGTCCGGACCGTTGCCGATCAGGGTCGCGCCCTTGACCGGGTAGGTGACCTTGCCGTTTTCGATCATGTAGGCTTCGCTGGCCGAGAACACGAACTTGCCGTTGGTGATGTCGACCTGGCCGCCGCCGAAATTGACCGCGTACAGGCCGTTCTTGACCGAGGCGATGATCTCGGCCGGGTCCTTGTCGCCGCCCAGCATGTAGGTGTTGGTCATGCGCGGCATCGGCAGGTGGGCGAACGATTCGCGCCGGGCGTTGCCGGTGACGGGCATCTTCATCAGGCGCGCGTTCATGGTGTCCTGGATGTAGCCCTTCAGGATGCCGTCCTCGATCAGGGTGGTGCACTGGGTCGGGTTGCCCTCGTCGTCCATGTTGAGCGAGCCGCGGCGGTCGGCCAGGGTGCCGTCGTCGACCACGGTGACGCCCTTGGCGGCGACGCGCTCGCCGATGCGGCCCGAGAAGGCCGACGAGCCCTTGCGGTTGAAGTCGCCCTCCAGGCCGTGGCCGATCGCCTCGTGCAGCAACACGCCCGGCCAGCCCGGCCCGAGCACGATGGTCATCGGGCCGGCCGGGGCCGGCCGCGCGTCGAGGTTGACGACCGCCGCGTTGACCGCCTCGGCCGCGTATTTGTCGAGCACCGCGTCGCTGAAGTAGTCGTAGCTGAAGCGCCCGCCGCCGCCCGACGAGCCCATCTCGCGGCGCCCGTTCTGCTCGGCGATCACGGTGACCGACACGCGCACCAGCGGCCGGATGTCGGCCGCCAGCACGCCGTCGCTGCGCACCACCAGCACCACGTCGTATTCGCCGGCCAGGCCGGCCATCACCTGCACCACGCGCGGGTCCTTGGCGCGCGCCATCTTCTCGACCCGCTCGAGCAGCTTGACCTTGGCGGTCGCGTCGAGCGAGGCCAGCGGATCGTTGGGCAGGTACAGCGAGCGCCCGCCCTGCTGGGTCATCGAGCGCGCCACCTTGACCTTGCCGCTGCCGGCGCGGGCGATGGTGCGGGTGGCGGCGGCCGCCTCCAGCAATGCCAGCTCGGAGATCTCGTCCGAATACGAGAACGCGGTCTTGTCGCCGGAGACGGCGCGCACGCCGACGCCCTGGTCGATCGAGAAGCTGCCGGTCTTGACGATGCCCTCCTCCAGGCTCCAGCCCTCGTTCTTGGTGAACTGGAAGTACAGGTCGGCGTAGTCGACCTTGTGGGTGAACATCGTGCCAAGCGCTTTTAACAGCTTGTCCTCGTCCAGGCCGAAAGGCGTCAGCAGGATCTCGCGCGCGACGGCGAGGGTGGAGAGGTTCGGTTCAAATGGGATCATGATGGTGTCTTCTGGTTCGATGGTTCAATTGTATTGCATTCGGGATGGCGGCGCGGCGCGCCGATTTCGCGCTGGCCGCCTCACATCGTCCTGTGGCGCAGCGCCGGCAGCGACGCGCGCACCTTGGCCAGTTGCTCCGGCTCGATCGCGCCGGCGACCACGCCCTCGCCCTCCGGCAGCAGCGCCTTGACCTCGCCCCACGGGTCGATCAGCATGCTGTGGCCCCAGGTGCGGCGCCCGTTCGGATGCAGCCCGCCCTGCGCGGCGGCCAGCACGTAGCACTGGTTTTCGATGGCGCGCGCGCGCAGCAGCACTTCCCAGTGGGCGCGCCCGGTGGTGTAGGTGAAGGCGGCCGGCACCACGATCAGCGCGCATTCGCCGATGGCCCGGTACAGCTCGGGAAAGCGCAGGTCGTAGCAGACCGACAGGCCGACCCGGCCGAGCGGCGTGTCGACCGCCGCCGCCCGCGCGCCGGGCACGATGGTGCGCGACTCGTCGTAGCTCTCGCCGTCCTTGCTGAAGCCGAACAGGTGGATCTTGTCGTAGCGTCCAACCGGAGCGCCCCGGTCGTCGTACACCAGGGTGGTGTTGTACACCTTGCCGGCCTCGGGCGCGACCAGCGGCAAGGTGCCGCCGATCAGCCAGATCTTGTGCCGGCGCGCCAGCTCGGCCATGCAGTCCTGGATCGGGCCGCCGCCCGGCCGCTCGGCGATGGCCACCTTGTCGCTGTCGCTGTGGCCCATGATGGCCCAGTATTCGGGCAGCACCACCACGGTCGCGCCGGCGGCGGCGGCCTGGCCGACCAGGCGCCGCGCGGCGGCCAGGTTGTCGGCCACGTCGGGCGAGGAGATCATTTGGATGGCGGCTACGGTGTGCATGGCGGGGCCTTTCAATTGGTTGCGGCGGCGGGGGCCGGGGCGAGCTTGGCGTTGTCGAGCTTGGTGATCACGGGCGCCTTCCACGGCCCCGTCACGCGCATGCGGTAGGTCAGCGCCTTCATCACCGGCGCGCGCAGGAACAGCTGCGCCAGGAAGCTGCCGATGCCGACCACCGGATTGACCGCCAGCGCGTACACCAGCGGCCCGGTGCCGAGGTTGAATTCGGGGATCACCACCACGTGCAGGTCGGTGGTCTCGTTGGCGATGTCGGCGCTGCCGTCCATCAGGACGGTGGCGGCCACGCCGTGCATTTTCAAGTTCTCGGTTTTCAGCACGCCGCGGTGGATGGCGGCGCTGGCGCTGATGCCGTCGAAGGCCAGCCCCTCGGAGAAGACGTCGTGGAAGTCGAGCTTGAGCAGGCGCGGCAGCGCTTGCAGGCTGAGCACGCCGAGCAGCCGGGCCGCGCCCGGGTCCTGCTTGAGGAATTGGCCGGACTCGACGCTCATCTGGATCTGGCCCGACAGGCTTGGGATGTCGAGCGAATACGGCAGGCCGCGCCAGGCGATGTCGCCGCTCAGTTTGCCCTTGCCCTTGCGCAGCGTGTCGACGAAGCCGAAGCGGTCGAGCAGGCGGCCGGCGTCGAGGATGTCGAGCGTGAAGTTGAGACTGGTGTTGCTCTGGCCGTCCTTGAGCTGCCATTTGCCGGTGCCGCGCAGCTCGCCGTCCGGATTGGTCAGCGCCAGGCGCGCGATGCGCCATTCGCGCCCGCCGGCGGGAATGGCGCCGACCGGGTTGTAGGCCAGCAGTTCGAGCCGGCCCAGCGGCCGGTTGAACAGCTCGAAGCGCTCGGCCATGATGTCGAGCGCGGGGATGGTCTGGGCGGCGTTCTCGCCTTCGAGCAGTTCCTTGACCTCGGCCTCGGCCGACTCGGGGATGATCAGGGTGGCCAGGCGGGCGGTCAGCTTGCCGGCTCCGGCGCGCGGCTCGCTCCACATCACGTGGCCGGAGACCTGCCTGGCGTCGATGTTGGCCTGCCACTGGTCCTGCTGGCGGGTGGCGCCGACGATCACGTTGTCGAGCTTGCGCTCGCCCATGATCAATTGGCCGGCCCGGGCCGCCATGAAGTCGGGCACCAGGTATTGGGCGATGGCCGGCGCGGGGGCGGCCTCGGCGGCGGGCGCGCCGTCGGGATCGTCGG
>JACMLV010000710.1 GCA_014379395.1 Burkholderiaceae bacterium | reverse complement strand
GGTGCGTCCGGCGAGGCGCGGCCGGCGCGGCCCCACCTCGCGGCCCGGCCCGCAGTTCCCCCCAAGGCAATCTTTTTCACGTATCCTTCTGCGCAATGACATAATGGCGCTTGGCGTATTCCTTGCATCAACGGTTTTATTGAAAGTCTAACGAAAACATGAAGGCTGATCCAAAAGCAGCAGACGCGGCGGCGGCGACGCCGGCCGGCGCGTCGACCAAGAAGCTTGTCATCATCATCCTCGCGGCCGTGCTGGCACTGGGCGCGATCGGCGGCGGGGCCGCCTGGTTTTTCCTGCGCGACAAAAAGGACAGCGGCGGCGCCCACAAGGAGGCGCGCAAGAGCGGCGCGCAGTTGTTCCTGGCGGTCGATCCGTTCACCGTCAACTTGCAGCCGGAGACGGGCGACCAGTATCTGCAGGTTTCCTTCACCTTGCAGGTGGACGGCGCCGACCAGGTCGAGCTGATCAAGCTGAACATGCCGAAGGTGCGCAGCCGCCTGTTGATGCTGCTGTCGAGCAAAAAGGCCTCGGAGCTGATCACCAGCGAAGGCAAGCAGGTGCTGGCGGCGCAAATCATCGAGCAGATCAAGCAGCCGTTCGAGGAGCGCGGGCCGCAGCAGGAAGTGAGCGACGTGTTGTTCACCTCGTTCATCATCCAATAAGCTTCCAACCGCTATCCGATATCCGATAAGCATCCATGGCCGATAATTTTCTCTCCCAGGAAGAAGTCGACGCCCTCCTCAAGGGCGTCAACGGCGATCAGGACGACGCGGCCGCGCCGGAAGAGAGTTCGGGCGTTCGCACCTACAACCTGGCGACCCAGGAACGCATCGTGCGCGGGCGCATGCCGACGCTCGAGATCATCAACGAGCGTTTCGCCCGCCTGCTGCGCATCGGCCTGTTCAATTTCCTGCGCCGCAGCGCCGAGGTCTCGGTCGGCTCGGTGCGGGTGTCCAAGTACAGCGAATTCATCCGCAACCTGGTGGTGCCGACCAACCTGAACCTGGTGCACATGAAGCCGCTGCGCGGCACCGCCCTGATCGTGTTCGACCCGGGCCTGGTGTTCCTCTTGGTGGACAATCTGTTCGGCGGCGACGGCCGCTTCCACACCCGCGTCGAGGGGCGCGACTTCACCCAGACCGAGCAGCGCATCATCCTGCGCATCCTCGACATCGTGTTCGATTCCTACACCCGCTCCTGGGAGCCGGTGTTCCCGGTCGAATTCGAATACATCCGCTCCGAGATGAACACCCAGTTCGCCAACATCGCCACCCCGAACGAAGTGGTGGTGGCGTCCACCTTCACGGTCGAACTGGGCCCGGTGTCGGGCCAGATCCACTTCTGCATGCCGTACTCGATGATCGAGCCGATCCGCGACACGCTGACGTCGAGCCTGCAGGGCGAGGCGCTGGAGGTGGACAAGCGCTGGATCCGCCTGATGAAGCAGCAGATCCAGATCGCCGAGGTCGAGCTGGTGGCCGTGCTGGGCACGGCGCGCGTGTCGTTCGACCAGATCCTCAACATGCGCGTCGGCGACATCATTCCGCTCACCATTCCCGAGCTGATCGCGCCCACCGTGGACGGCGTGCCGGTGATGGATTGCACCTATGGCGTGTTGAACGGGCAATACGCGTTGAAAATTGAAAAGTTGCACGTCAACACCGATAATTTAAAGTAGGCGCGGTCTGCCGCGCCCAGAACCGAAGTAGGCGCGGTTGGCCGCGCCCAGCACATGACGTAGCCGCGGCCCCGCCGCGCGAGAACATGAAATAAGCGCGGCCCGCCGCGCAAGAACAGGAGAGCCACTATGTCCGACATCATTGACGACACCAGCGCGGAAGACGATTGGGGCGCGGCCATCGCCGAGCAGGCCAAGGCCGAGGCCGACGCGCTGCAAGCCGCCCAGGCCCAGGCCGCCAGCGCCGCCGTGTTCAAGGATTTTTCGCAGCAGCCCGGCAAGACCGAGACCCACAACGACATCGAGTTCATCCTCGACATCCCGGTGCAGCTGACGGTCGAACTGGGGCGCACCAAGATCGCCATCAAGAACCTGCTGCAACTGGCGCAGGGTTCGGTGGTCGAGCTCGACGGCCTGGCCGGCGAGCCGATGGACGTGCTGGTCAACGGCTGCCTGATCGCCCAGGGCGAGGTGGTGGTGGTCAACGACAAGTTCGGTATCCGCCTGACCGACATCATCACGCCGTCCGAACGCATTCGAAAACTCAATAAATGATGGCCCGCCTGTTGTTGTCGCTGGCCTTCGGGCTGGCTTGCTGCCAAAACGCCGGCGCGGCCGACGCGGCGCCGGCCGCGCCCGCCGCTGTGGCGCTC
>JACMLV010000709.1 GCA_014379395.1 Burkholderiaceae bacterium | reverse complement strand
TACCTGAAGGACGGCGGGCGCTACCGGCGCCGCCGCCACGCCTGCTTCGTGCAGGACGGGGACGCCGGGGCGCCGCGCGCCGTGCCGCACCGCGCCCACTGGCAGCCGCTCGAATACAACGCGCTGCACGGCGGCATGCACCGATTGTTCGAGCCGGTCGAGGCGGCCGTCCTCGCGCAGCCGGCCTGGGGCAAGATGTTGAACGCGCTGGGCCGGGTCTGTTCCGCCGTCAAGGGCGAGCGGCCCTGGTATATCGAGGCGCACCAGTTCCGCATCGACACCGCCGGCGGCATCGGCCGCCCGACGCCCGAGGGCGCGCACCGCGACGGGGTCGATTTCGTCGCGGTCCTGCTGGTGGCGCGCCACAACGTCAAAGGCGGCGAAAGCCGCGTCTTCGAAGCGGCCGGCCCGCACGGGGTGCGCTTCACGCTGGACGAGCCGTGGAGCCTGCTGCTGCTCGACGACGCCGCCGTGATCCACGAATCGACCCCGATCCAGCCGGCCGGCGCGAACGGCCACCGCGACACCCTGGTGCTGACCTACCGCGCCGCCGGCTTCCAGGATCAGCAATAAAGAGGGCACGCCCCGGGCCCGGACGGCGCCGCCGAAATATCGCGCGCCGTCCCGGGCGGCAACTGAAATCCGCTATAGTCGGCACAGCGGCGCCCAAGCAACGCGCCGCGCTTCAAGGAGATGGCCAATGGATGCGAACTACAAGATGCAAGCCGAGGATGTCGACATCCTGATCGTCGAGGACAGCCCGACCCAGGCCGAGCGGCTGCGCCGCCTGCTGCAGTCGGCCGGCTATCTGGCGCGCGTGGCCGGCAACGGCCGCCTGGCGCTGAGCGCGATCGGCGAGCGCAAGCCGCACCTGGTGCTGTCCGACATCGTGATGCCGGAAATGGACGGCTACGAGCTGTGCCGCGCGATCAAGGCCGACAAGGCGCTGCGCGACATTCCGGTGATCCTGGTGACGTCGCTGAACGACCCGAAGGACATCATCCGCGGCATCGAGGCCGGCGCCGACAATTTCATCCGCAAGCCCTACGTCGAGGACTACCTGCTCGACCGCATCAGCCACATCCTGATGAACCAGAAGCTGCGCCGCGGCCAGAACATGGAAATCGGCATCGCGCTCTACCTGGGCGACCAGAAGCATTTCATCAACGCCGAGCGGCAGCAGATCCTCGACCTGTTGATCTCGACCTACGAGCAGGCGGTGCAGGTCAACGGCGAACTGCAGGCGCGCGAGCGCCAGGTGACGGACTTGAACCTGAAGCTGGCGCGCCACGCCCACGCGCTCGAGGAGGTCAACCGCGAGGTGGCGCTGAAGAACCTGGAACTGGCCGAGGCCAGCCGCATGAAGTCGGCCTTCATCGCCAACATGTCGCACGAGCTGCGCACCCCGCTCAACGCCATCATCGGCTTCACCGGCGCGCTGTTGATGAAGCTGCCCGGCCCGCTGACCGACGAGCAGGACAAGCAGCTGAACACGATCCGCTCGAGCGCGCGCCACCTGCTCTCGCTCATCAACGACGTGCTCGACGTGGCCAAGATCGAGTCCGGCAAGATCACGCTCGCGCTCGAACCGATCGACTGCCAGGCGCTGGTGCGCGAGGTGGTCGATTCCCTGCTCCCGCTGGCGCGCCAAAAGAACCTCGCGCTGGCGCTCGAACTGGCGCCGCAGCAGGAGCTGCTCGGCATCGCCAGCGACCGGCGCGCGCTGACCCAGATCCTGATCAACCTGATCAACAACGCCATCAAGTTCACCGAGCGCGGCGGAGTGCGGGTCGGCCTGTCCCAGCGCCGCGAGGCCGAACGCGTGATCACCGACATCAGCGTCGCCGACAGCGGCGCCGGCATCCGGCCGGGGGACCGGTCCAAGCTGTTCCAGGCGTTTTCCCAGCTCGACTCGACCTCGACCCGGCAAGCCGAGGGCGCCGGACTCGGCCTCTACCTGTGCCGCAACCTGGCCAACGCGATCGGCGCCGAGCTGAGTTTCACCAGCGAATACGGGGCCGGCAGTTGCTTCACGCTGCGCCTGGAAGCGCCCGCGCCGGCACGAGTAAAATAGTTTTTCGATAATGTTCCGGGAGCACCATAGTATTTTTACCGTATTGCGACGCACCATGCTTTCAAATATAGTGAGTACGTCTCCTCCAAACGTTCTCCGAACATTGGAATTTAGCCCGCACCGCAAGGTCAGCGGGCTTTTTTTTGCCCGTGGCACATTGAACAAGAGCGCGCGCGCCGGAACATAAATCAATCAAACGATTTAGTTATATCAAACGAGTGGGATATGTGATTAAATGCCCGGATGACCGAGCAAAACACTCCACCACTGACCACCCGGGCGGCCCCCGTCCCCGCACCGGCCGAGGCGCGCAAGCCGCGCTCGGACGGCGAGCAATCGCGCCAGCGCCTGTTGCAGACGGCGATCCGCCTGTTCGCCGAGCGCGGCTACGCCAACGCCTCGACCCGCGAGATCGCGCTGGCGGCCGGCGCCAACAGCGCGTCGATCCGCTATTACTTCGGCGACAAGGCCGGCCTGTACCGCGCCGCCTTCACCGAGCGCTCGCCGGTGCATGACAAGAGCGCCCAACTGTTCGCCCAGCCCGGCCTGACCCTGCGCCAGGCGCTCCAGTTTTTCTACGACGAGCTGCTGGCCCAGATGAAGCAGGGCGAGCTGGCCCAGTCCTGCCTGCGGCTGTGGTTCCGCGAAATGCTCGAACCGACCGGCCTGTGGGCCGAGGAAATCGACCAGGGCATCAAGCCGGCCTTCGGTGCGCTGGCGGCGCTGCTGGCGCGCCATCTCGACATCGACCCGGCCGACGACGATCTATACCGGCTCGCCTTCGGCGTGGTCGGCCTCGGCCTGCAGCCGATGCTGACGCCCGACGTCGTCCTCGCCGTCCGCCCGCAGCTGCTCGACGGCGCCGCCGCCATCGACGCCTGGACCACCCGCCTGGCCGGCTACGCCGAGGCGATGGTGGGCTTTGAGCGCATCAGAAGACAGGAGCAAGCATGAACCGAACATGGCAACGCACGACGGCGGCCGCCGCCGCAATGGCGCTGTGCGCCTGCGCCGCACCAGGCCCGGCGCCG
>JACMLV010000708.1 GCA_014379395.1 Burkholderiaceae bacterium | reverse complement strand
TTGACCTTGACCACGCTGCCGCGCGGCGCGTTGCGATGGCCGCCGGCGCCGCTGCGCAGTTGCACCGGCTGGGCGCGCGCGGTCGGGTCCGGCTCAAAACCCGGGATGACCTGGCGCGGCAAGGTCTGCTTGATCAGCTTTTCGATGTCCTTGAGCATGTCATGCTCGTCCACGCACACCAGCGAGACCGCCTCGCCGGTGGCGCCGGCGCGGCCGGTGCGGCCGATCCGGTGCACATAGTCTTCCGGAATGTTCGGCAAGTCGTAGTTCACCACGTGCGGCAACTGGTCGATGTCGATGCCGCGCGCGGCGATGTCGGTGGCGACCAGCACCTGCAAGGTGCCGTCCTTGAATTCGGACAGGGCGCGGGTGCGCGCCGACTGGCTCTTGTTGCCGTGGATCGCCAGCGCGCCGATGCCGTCGGCGCCGAGTTGCTCGACGAGCTTGTTGGCGCCGTGCTTGGTGCGGGTGAACACCAGCACCTGGTTCCATTGGTTGGTCTTGATCAGGTGCGCCAGCATCGGATGCTTCTTGTCGCGGTCGACCGGGTGGATCTTCTGGGCGATCACTTCGACCGTCGAATTGCGGCGCGCCACCTCGATCATGGCCGGCGAATTGAGCAAGCCGTCGGCCAGGGCCTTGATCTCCTCCGAGAAGGTGGCCGAGAACAGCAGGTTCTGCCGCTTCTTCGGCAGCACCGCCAGCACCTTGCGGATGTCGCGGATGAAACCCATGTCGAGCATGCGGTCGGCCTCGTCGAGGATCAGGATCTCGACCTTCGACAGGTCGACCGTGTTCTGGCCCATATGGTCGAGCAGGCGGCCCGGGGTGGCGACCAGGATGTCGACGCCGTGCTTGAGCTGCTTGATTTGCGGGTTGATGCCGACGCCGCCGAAGATGACGGCCGAGTTCAGCTTGGTGTACTTGCCGTAGGTGCGCACGCTTTCTTCGACCTGGGCCGCCAGTTCGCGCGTCGGGGTCAGGATCAGGGCGCGGATCGGGCGCTGGGAGGTGGAGCTGGTGATGGCGCTGCCGTTGGCGTCGGTCGACAGGCGGTGCAGGATCGGCAGCGTGAAGCCGGCGGTCTTGCCGGTGCCGGTCTGGGCGCCGGCCAGCAGGTCGCCGCCGGCCAGCACGGCCGGAATGGCCTGGGTCTGGATCGGGGTCGGGACGGTGTAGCCGTGTTCGGTGACGGCACGGATGATGGCGTCGGACAAACCGAGTTTGGAAAAGGACATGGTAACTTTATTGTGGAGATCGGCCTGTCGCCACGGATGGCGCCAGTCGCAGGCAATCGGATTAGGGGTACAGACAGCGGCAAGGGGACTGGTCATGGGTGCCGCGCGGGGTGCAGTATAACAGTGTTGAGCCCGTCGCCGCGATTTGTTTCAATCAGGCAATGCACGGCAGGGCGGCCGGTTCGTGCACCTTGGGGAACTCGAGCAGGAAAGTGGTGTGGCGCCCCTCCTGCGATTCGCAGCGGATGGCGCCGCCGAACGCGTTGAGCACCCGTTGACAAAACGCCAGTCCCATCCCGGTGCCGCCGCTGGCGCTGCGGGTGGTGTAGAACGGGTCGAAAACATGGGGCAGCACGTGCTGCGGAATGCCGTGTCCGGTGTCGGTGACGAGCAGGTGGTTGTGCTTCGCGCTTTGGTAGAACCCGATCGCCACCTCGCCGTGCGCGCTCGCGCCGATCGCGTGCATCGCATTTTTGAATAAATTGTGCAGCACGTAGACGAGCAGCACGTCGGAGCCGTGAAACAAGAAATCCTCCTGTTCGCGCAAGCGCACCCTGGCGCGCATGGCCGGCTCGAATGGATAGCGCGTCAACGCTTCGTCGATGCAGCTTTTGATCGAGTGCGGCGCGAACGTGTGCTGCTCGATCGATTCGATGCTGGCCGAGGCCAGCATCAGGTCGACGATGAAATTCGAACGTTTCACCTCGTTCTCGATGCCAGGGCCCAGATCGCTCAAAAAGCGCAGCCGGCCCGGGTCGAGCGCACCTTGAAAACCATGCACCAGCGCATGCTCGTAGCCGGCGATCAGATCCGGCAGGCTGTGCCGCAAGGCGCGCGCCTGGCCGCGGATGGTCAGCAAGGGCGTGCGCATCTCGTGGGCGATGGTGGCTGCGGTCAGCAGCGGATTGGCCAGCAGGTTGTGGCGCACGATCGCTTGCGCGATCAGGCCCAGGCTGACGGCGATGAACGTCACCCCCGGCGGATAGAACTCGACGCCGTAGTTGCACAGGTAGTCGACGGCGGCGAAGAAATAAATCAGCACGCTGAGCAGGCAATAGCGCAGGCGCGCCTTCTCGGTCGAGACGGCGACGCGCTGGCGCCGATATAGCAGATGCATGGCGCGGCAGACGACCACCGTCGTTTGCAGCAGATGCACGGGATGGAGCAGGCCGGCCTTGGGATAGAAGCCGAAAAAATAGTGGTGCAACCCGGCCACTAGCCAATCGCTGCCAAGCAGGAAGACGGCCAGGATCGTCGCCAGCGCATAGGAAAGCCTGACCCAGCGTTGTTCTGCGGGTGCCACGCTCAGGTCGGCGACGAAATGGTAGAGCGTGGTCGGCAGAAACAGAATCAGCAGGTAGCCAAATTTGGCGGCGATCAGCGCATCGGCCGGCGCGCTCAGTTGGAACAGGACCGCCCACGTGAATTGCCAGAAAAAAGTGGTGACGCAAACCAGGAAAAACGCATTCGCAGCCCTGTGCTCCTTCAACGACAGGAAGACATACAGACCGTAAGCGAGGAACACCAAGGACACCAGCGCCGGCAAGATGGAATACATATTGATCAGGTTGAGCTTGCAGGGAATTTATAAATTGATCAACAAATATAGCGTGCCATTTGTGCAATGTCTACGTTTGCGCTTCTGTTTTTGAGGCAGCTTTGCGCTAGATCACTTGATTGCCCATTAAAAACGGAAGGTAATGCTATGCCGGCCTCTTGCCGGCACCGTCCGTCGTCCGACGGGCGGGACCGCAACGATTTTTATCGGGAACAATATGTCTTCTACCTCTATCGCGATCAACCCATCCGATGACGTCGCCACCAGCGCCACCCAGACCTTCGAGCACACGCTCACGATTTATTTGAAGGACTCTAACGCCTACGGCAATACGTACTTCGCGCGCTACTTCGAATGGCAGGGAATCTGCCGCGAGCGCTGGTTTTATGAATGCATCGCCCGCGACATGCTGCAAACGCAGGGCGTCTTCATCACCAAGCATGCGCGGCAAGACTACCTGCGCGAGACTTTTCCGTTCCAGGAGGTGCGCTGCGAGTTGAACGCCTACGATATCCGGCGCTGTTCGTTCTGGCTGGAGTTCCGCTTTTTCTCCGGGGGGGAGTCGATTTCCGTGGGGCGTCAGCAAATCGTTTTCGCCAACCATGACAAGCAGATCACGGCCTTGCCGGAACTGGTGATCAAGCGTATTCGACGTTTTGAAAAAAGCGTGAATTGATGTGTCCGCTGCTCGCCCCCGGCTAGTTGGGGGCGCGGCAGCGGATCAGGCCGAAACCCGGCTTGGCCGGACTCGGCCCTTATTGGGCGATTTAGCCTGAATGTTTCATGAACTGGCATTGCAGCCCAAAATCAGGTGCGATGCCAGTTAGTCCTGCATTTTGAGATGCGCGGGCGAAATTCGCCCTACCCATTCGAAGTGGGGATCGGCGATCGGGTTTGAGTATTGAAGATGACGGGCGGGAGGTCGATTCTCGGCGGACCGGACGAAGCCACGTCAGGAAGAGTTGATGACGTTGGTCGGGATGGAGATAAAGAGCCGTTCGGTGAGCGTATGGAGCAAGTGTTTCACCGCGCAGGCGCTGGGCAGATGCAAGATGACGCGCTGCCTGCTTTGCCGGACTTGGACGGCGACTTTGAACAGCTTGGCGATCACCGTCGACGGTTGCGCTTGCGACAGCGCGGTGTGCGACAGCGCCTGGGTGCGCAGTTGCTGATGCAGGATATAGGCCGCGGCGTGGAGCAGCAGGCGCATGCAATTGGCCATGAAACTGGTGCACGAGGTGCGGTCGGCGGCCAGATCGGTCTTCAAATGCTTGATGAAGTTTTCGGACTGGCCGCGCGCGCAATAGATTTCTTCATAAAGCGTGCCGGCGTCGAGTCCGACGAGCGAGGTGACGACGAAGCGTCGATTCTCGCCCAGCGCCATCACCTCCGCCTTCAACAACACGCCGCCAAGCTTTGGGCCACGAACGGGCCGCGTAGGGGAACTCGTCGAACAGGCGCACCGCCTCCGGCACCACGTCCTGCGTCTGCACCGAGGCCCACAGGTCGCAGGCGCGCAGCTTGGTCGGCTCGGCCAGTATCTGCAGTTTGGAGTTGCCGGGAAAGCCGAAGATGAAATCGGTGTTCGGCATGGCGTCGATCATTCCCATCAATTCCGGGCCGCTGAAATGGCCGTCGCCGCGCACCAGGATGTGCGTGTCGGGGGAAGCGGCGACGGATGAGCCTGAGCACTCGGCGCATGATCATCGCGTTCTCGGCGCCGGTCGGCCGTTTGCCGGGCCGCAGCACGGCGGCCACCAGCGCGCCGGACACGCCGTCGAAGATCATCAATGGCAGATAGCAGGTGCTGCCGTAATGGTGGTTGTAAAACGCCAGCGGTTGCCGGCCGTGGGCGGCGTCCTCCGAGTGGTCCAGGTCGAGCACCAGATTGCGCGGCGCGCTGGCGAAGCCGGCGACGAATTGCTCGACAACGCCTTGCCGAAGCGGTAGATGTCCTTGCTGCTAACGGCGTGCCCGAAGCGCGACATCGTCGCCGCCGACGCCAGCGCGGTGTCCGCGTCGAACGGCAGGCGGCCCGCGCCCAACTTGAACATCGGATCGTGGCGCAGGCAATTGGAATCGTTGCCGTCCTCGTAGCCGCAGCCGATTTGGTAGATGCGCTGCGTCAGCAGGTCGCGCTGGGAATGGGTGATGTAGCTGGGGTGGCGGGCGTCGACCAGGGCGGCGTTGAGGCGCTCGGTCAAGCCGATCTGGAGATCGACGCCGCGCAACAACACCGGGCCAAGATCGGACGACAAGCCGCCGCCGGCGAAATCGGCGCGGACCGTGTGGCCCGGAATGGATGCGAAACGGAGCTGTTCTGGCGTAGAATTCATGTCGGGCAAGGTTCTGTTCGTGTTGATGGATGTGTTTCTCGATAACTCACATTTTATCAATCACTTACGGCATTCTTGCCCTTTTTTATGCAAAATTCAGGTTAGGCGAACGGCGCCAGCAGGGCGACCATCTGGCCGAAGATCTTCGGGCTGGCGGCGATGACGTCGCCCTTGTACAGATAGTCGGACTCGCCGGAGAACTCGCCGACGATGCCGCCCGATTCGGTGATCAACAGCGCGCCGGCGGCGATGTCCCACGGCTTCAAGCCCTTTTCGTAGAAGCCGTCGAGGCGGCCGCAGGCGACGTAGGCCAGGTCCAGCGCGGCCGAGCCGGCGCGCCGCACGCCCTGGCTGCGTTCGCCCGTGATCTGGTACATCTTCAGGTATTCGTCGAGCGCG
>JACMLV010000707.1 GCA_014379395.1 Burkholderiaceae bacterium | reverse complement strand
CGTTCGACGCCGGCCGCGACGGCCTGGTGATCGGCGAGGGCGCCGGCTGCCTGATCCTGGAAGAGCGCGAGCACGCGCTGGCGCGCGGCGCCACCGTGTACGCCGAGCTGGTCGGCTTCGGCACCAACAGCGACGGCTGCCACGTGACGCAGCCCAACAGCGAGACCATGAAGGTGGCGATGCGGCTGGCGCTGGAGGACGCCGGCCTGGAGGCCGGCGCGATCGGCTACATCAACGCGCACGGCACCGGCACCATGCAGGGCGACGTGGCCGAATCGCACGCCACGGCGCAGGTGTTCGGCGCCAACACGCCGATCAGCTCCCTGAAAAGCTACATGGGGCACACGCTGGGCGCCTGCGGCGCGCTGGAGGCCTGGCTCAGCATCGAGATGATGCGCGAGGGCTGGTTCGCGCCGACCATCAACCTCGACCAGATCGATCCGCAATGCGCGCCGCTCGACTACATCATGGGGCCGGGCCGCGCGCTGGAGTGCGAGTATGTGATGTCGAATAATTTCGCCTTCGGCGGCATCAACACCTCGCTCATCTTCAAGCGGGAGCGCTAGGAATTTTTCACCGTTACAGTCTTCGAATCGTGATCAACAAAACAAGGCGCCCGCCGCGGGCGCGCAATTGGCGCCGCCTTTTGTGGCGCGGCGCGGCGCTGGGCGCGCTGGCGCTGCTGGGCGCCTGCGGCAGCTTGACGCACATGGAAATCGACGCCACCGACGCCGGCCAGCGCCGCGACGCCGGCGGCGGCGACCTGCAGATCGAGGCCGATTCGCTGGCCCTGCCGCTGATCGAGCAGAAAAAAACCCGCGCCATCGTGGTCGGCGTGCTGCTGCCGGACGGCTCGCACCAGTCCTTCGGCTACGGCAGCACCGAGGCGGATGGCGGCCACCGGCCCGACGGCGACACGCTGTTCGCCATCGGCTCGGTCAGCAAGGGCTTTTTGAGCGCGACGGCGGCGACGCTGGTGCAGGAGGGCGCGCTGGGATGGGACGACACGCTGGAACAACTGCTGCCGCCGGGCACGCCTTTGAGCCCTGCGGCGCGCAGAATCACGCTGCTGCAACTGGCGACCCACACCTCCGGCTTGCCGCGCCAGCCGCTCACGCCGCGCACGCTGTTCTACCTGATCGAGTACCTGTTCACCGGCGAGAATTTCTACCGCCATTTCGACCGCGACTATCTGCTGGGCTATCTGGCCGAGTTCGACGGCGCGCCCGCCGCCGGGACGCCGGTTTATTCGAACATCGGCTACGGCCTGCTCGGCCACGTGCTCGAGCTGCGCAGCGGGAAAAAGGTCGACCGGCTGGTGCGCGAGAAGATCCTGGAGCCGCTGCAACTGACCCACACCGGCTACGCGCCCGAGCAGCTGCCCGGTTACGCGGCGCGGGCGCAGGGCCAGGCCGGCGACCAGCCCAAGTTCATCCGCCGCGGCGAGCCGGTGCCGGACTGGCGCTTCAGCGACGTGATGGTGGGCTCGGCGGCGCTGTATTCGAGCGCCAACGATCTGCTCGGCGTGGCGGCGGCGCATTTGCGCGGCAGCGGCGACGCGCTGCGCGACCGCGCGCTGCAAGACACGCTG
>JACMLV010000706.1 GCA_014379395.1 Burkholderiaceae bacterium | reverse complement strand
TGCTTGGGCATGGGCCCCTCCCGGCGTGGCGGCGGACGCGGCCAAGGGCGCGGCGGCGAGGCGACCGGAGCGGACGCCATGGGGCGGGATGGGGGGGGTGGTCTTCATGTTCGCTTCCGGGCGGGCCGTGGAGGGCGCGCCATGCTGGTGTCCTGGTTGCAGATTCCTTGACTAAATATGGCGAGAATCGCCCCGATACCGCTTGTAAATAGGCGCAAGGCCCCGGCCTTGCTGCGCTTGTCTCGGGCCGATTTCGCCACACATATTTGTCAACGAACTTGCAACTCGGGACGCTAACCAATAATTGTAGTCCCTTCCCGCAATCCGTTTCACACCGTTGGCGGCGGGCATGCGCCGGCCCGGCCGACGGCCTCGCGCAACTGCTCGATGTCGTATGGCTTTTGCAGGGTGAGCGCCGGAAAGTCGATCTGGGCGGTGAGCGCGGGGCCGAAGCCCGAGCAGAAAATCACGTTCAAGTCGGGCTGCCGGGCGCGCGCGCCGCGCGCCAGATCGAGGCCCGACAGGCCGGGCAGACAGACATCGGTCAGCAAGACGTCGAAACGGTGCGCCGCCAGCAGGCGCAAGGCGCGCTCGCCGTCGGCGGCCGCGCGCACCCGGTGGCCGAAGGCCTTGAGCATTTCGCAGACCAGGTAGCGGGTGTCGGCGTGATCCTCGACCACCAGCACGCGCAGCGGGCGCAAGGGAGGGGCGGGCGCGCACGCGGCGGCGTCGGTGACGGAAAACGGGTGTTCGGTGGCAACCATACCGGAACCGCCCAGCCAAAAAATCGCATTTGCAAAAAGAAAGAAAGGCGCTATAATATTGCCTTTCGCGGCCGTAGCTCAGCTGGATAGAGTACTTGGCTACGAACCAAGGGGTCGCAGGTTCAATTCCTGCCGGCCGCACCAGAATATCGGGACTAGATTGCAAAATCTAGTCCCTTTTTCTATTTGTGGTCCGCGCCCGGCGATATCGGCCGGAAATCGCGCGCCGCGCTTGCCTCGTGCGCAGCATCACCCGTAAACGGCGGCGTGGCATTAAGGATGTCGTCCAATGCTTGGAGCTGGCATGGGCATGCCAAGTGCTGATCTTTCTTCCGCACGGGGGTGGCCAGGTTTTTTGCGTCAGAACGTTGGCCCGGAATTCGGGCTTTGACTTTGCGCGCGGGCCTGCTATAATTTCGGCCTTGCGCGGCCGTAGCTCAGCTGGATAGAGTACTTGGCTACGAACCAAGGGGTCGCAGGTTCAATTCCTGCCGGCCGCACCAAAATACCTGTTGCACCTGAAAGACCCGGACAGCCTCGCTCTCCGGGTCTTTTTCTTTGCGCCGCGCCCGGCGCGCCGCCCGGCTCAGAGCGCCGCTTTGCGGTTGGCCAGCTCGCCCGCCCACAGGTCGTCGAGGATCTTGAAATTCCATTTGGCGCGCGCCTCGCGCCCGACGATGGCGTCGCCGGCGTCGGCCGCGGCCAGGTCGATCCGCTCGGGTTCGATGTAGGTGTCGTCCTTGGTCGAGAAGAACACCCTCACCACCGGCTTGGTGAACAGCGTCGGATGCTGTTCCAGCACCACCGCCAGGCGCCCGCTCTTCATTTTCACCAGCGCGCCGGTCGGATAGATGCCGAGCGTCTTGATGAAGGCCGACAGCACGGCCTGGTCGAAATGGCCTTTCCAGGAAATCATGTGGGCCACCGACTCGGCCGGGTCCCAACCATTCTTGTACGGGCGGTTCGAGGTGATGGCGTCGTACACGTCGCACACCGCGCCCATGCGCGCGAGCAGCGAGATCTCTTCGCCCACCAGTTGGTTCGGGTAGCCGCTGCCGTCCATTTTTTCGTGGTGGTGCAGGCAGACCTCGAGCGCGCCGGGGCTGAGGGTGCCGCTTTTGACCAGCACCTCGTGGCCGAACTCGGGATGCTGTTTGACGGCCGCAAATTCTTCCTCGGTCAGCTTGCCGGGCTTGTTCAGGATGGCCAGCGGGATGCTGGCCTTGCCGATGTCGTGCAGCAGGCCGGCCAGGCCGGCCTCGCGGCAGCCGTCCTCGTCAAAGCCCAGCGCGCGCGCCAGCGCCACCATCAGCGCGCACACGGCCACCGAATGCATATAGGTGTAGTCGTCGCTGGTCTTCAGGCGGGCCAGGCTGATCAGGGCGCCCGAATTGCGCAGCACCGAGTCGGAGATCTCCTCCACCAGCGGCAGGCATTGCTGGGTGTCGATGGCGTTGCCCAGGCGCGCCTCGTGGAACATCGACATGGTGGCGTCGCGCGCCTGTTCGCACAGGGCGGCGGCGCGCTCGATTTCCTGGTCGAAGCTGGCCGGCGCCTTGCGCTCGGCCTCGGTGAGGAAGGCGCTCACCGCGCCGGCGTCGCTCGGGTCGGGCATGGGCGCCGGCCCGGGCGCGGCCAGGTCGTGCCCCTTGCTGGCGTCGATCCAGCAGTGGCGCTGGCCGCTTTTGCGCACCGCGTGCAGGTCGGCCTCCTTGCTCAGCAGAAATTTGGATTTCCAGAATGGATGCGTCAGCCACGAGCCCTCGAATCCGTGCAGGTACATTCCCAGGCGCAGTTCCTCGACCTTGATTTTTTTAATGTGACTCATGGGGCAACAGTCTCCTCCTTGCGGGCTTGGCGCGGGCGCCGCGCGGCGTGCGGGTGTTGCCAGCGGTGCGCAGCGGATATGTTTCTTCGCGGAATCATATCACTGATTGTTGGTAAAAAGATATAAAAGCGCCGAAATCCGACGGCCCGCCCCATGCGGAATGGCGTCAAGCGGACCCGGCGCGCCCCGGATCGGCGATATTGCGTCTTTGCGTGCGGAATCGAGACATTCTGGTTTTCTCCCTGCCGATATTAACTTATCATACGGAAATCTTCCCCGCTATCAATTTTAAGAGGGGGGGGCAGGGCGGCGCTGAATCGCCTGGTAACTTACATCATTGGAGCCACCCGTTGTCAGACCATTCCTTCGAGGCCAGCCCTCCAACCTTACGCGCGCCCGGGAGTGAATCGAGCCACAAGTCCGGCGCGCCGAAGGCCGGTTCGTTGCCGCCCGGCCTGGTCTGCCTGCGCGACGGCTTGTTTTTCGACACCACCCTGCCGGTGCCCGAGCTGCTGATGGCGGTCGGCCAGGTGTTCGCCGCCCAAGACTATTTTGTCGGCCTCCACTACGCCGTCTTCCTGAAGGTGTTGTACAACGTCGGCCCGCCCCTGGCCAACGTGGCCGAGGGCGCGCGGCTGGTGCATTTCGCCGCCCGCGTGGCGCGCTTCGAGCCCAACCGGCGCGCCCTGTACCGGCCGGTGCGCGTCGAGGACGGCGTGGCCGAATACCTGTTCGAGGAGCGCGAATTGCGCGGCGCCGACGTGGCCGACCCGGAGCGCGTGACGCGCCTCGATTTCGACGAGTTCGTCGCCGAGATGTGGCGCCAGGGGGTGCGCTTCGGGATCGACGCCCCGCTGGTCGAGGCCGCCATCGCGCTGGGCCGCGCCGGCAAGGTCGGCGTGGCGCGCCGGCTCGAGGTGGTGCAGGGGCGCGACGCCATGATCACCAATTTGCAGGACATGAACCGCAGCTACGTGCCGCGCCAGCTGGCCAACGGCCGGCTCGACCTGCTCAGCTTCAAAAGCCATTCGCCGCGGGTGCGCAGGCACGCCCGCCTGCTCAAGAAGACGCCCGGCGCCGAGGGTTTTCCCGGCTATGAATTGTCGGGCCAGATGCTGGCGCCGACCCACTGCCACGATCTGGAGCTGGCCAAGCTGGCCGGCCTGGGCACGGCGGTCGAGTCGCGCCGCGACGGCGAGTTCCTGATCGCCACCCAGGACGGCTACATGAACGTCGATCCGGCCAGCGGCCTGGTCTCGGTCGACGCCAAGATCGTCAGCTACGACGGGGTCAGCAACCGCACCACCGGCAACTTGCAGCTGAGCGCCGAGTACGAGGAGTTCGGCGAGGTGCAGGAGCTGCGCCGGGTCGAGGGCGGCGACATCACGATCCACGGCGACGTGTTCGGCATCATCAACTCGCGCGGCGGCAAGGTGCTCCTGCACCGCAACGTGATCGGCGGCAGCGTGCAAAACGCCGACGGCGACATCGAGGTCAAGGGCATCGCCTCGGGCGCGGTGCTGCAGACCAAGAGCGGCACCGTGTTCGTCGAGCGCGCCGAGAGCTGCATCATCTCCGGTTCGCGGGTGTTGATCGGGCACGCCTCCAATTGCGAGATCATCGCCGACGAGGTGCAAGTCGAGCTGGCCGAGGGCTGCGCCATCGCCGGGCGCCGCATCGACATCGACGGCGCCGGCCCGCGCAAGCAGATCGACATGCTGGTGTTCGCGCTGGTGCCCGACATGGCCGGCTTCAACGACAAGGTCGCCGAGATCGAAAACAAGGCCGCCGAGCTGGGCCAGGCCGCCATCCGCTGCCACCAGGAGATCGACCGCATCAACCATCTGCCGGAGGTGCGCAACTACCAGCTGCTGAGCGAAAAGCTGCGCAAGCAGGAACTGGTGCTCTCGCCGGACCAGGTGCCGCAGTTCCAGAAGATGGCCGCCGCCGCCGCCGCCGAGCTCAAGACCGCCGGCCGGCTGTGGTACGAGATCCAGCAGATGGACGTGAAAAAAACCCAGTTGCTCGACCAGGTCAGCGACACCATGCGCGAACGGCGCACGGCGGCCGGCCAGTCGCGCTGCTACCTGCGCAACGTGAACGGCGAAACCCTGGTGCGCAGCATGATCTTCGACGTCCAGGGCGGGCCGGTGTACGACAAGGCGCCGAAGGACATCAAGGCCACCCTGCGCGGTAGCAAAACCAGCGCCAAGGCGATTTTCTCCGGCAGCAGCGGCGCGCTCGACTGGGTCTTCGACGCGAGCTAGCGCATGTCCTTCCCCGTCGGCTTGATTACTCGCTGACCTTGCCGCGCAACTGCTTTTGCAGGCCGCGCGAACTCTTGCCGTCGAGCCGGCGGCGCTGCGAGCCGCGCGTCGGCCGGGTCGGGCGGCGCACGGCGGGCAGGGTGGCGATGCTGTCGATCAACTCCTGCAGGCGCCGCAACGCCTCCTCCTTGTTCTGCTCCAGGCTGCGCGACTGCTGCGCCTTGAGCACCACCACGCCGTCCTTGGTGATGCGCTGGTCGCGCAGCGCCAGCAGACGCTCCTTGTAGTGCTCGGGCAGGCTGGAGGCGTTGATGTCGAAGCGCAGGTGCACCGCGCACGAGACCTTGTTGACGTTCTGCCCGCCCGGCCCCTGGGCGCGGATCGCGGAGAACTCCACTTCGGCGGCGTCGACGGTATACATTTCAACGAATCTTAAAAGCTGAATTTGACCGGGTGCGCCAGCGCCCAGTGCGCGCCCTCGGTCGGATGCTCGGCCTGCGCCACCATCCGGCGCGCCTGGAACAGCGGATGGCGCAGAGCCTCGGCGCAATGGAGCACCGGGCTGACGCAGCAGTCATGGGCGGCGAATTTCTCCGTCCAGTGCGCCAGCGGGGCGGCGCCGAAGATCGCGTCCAGCTCCGCTTTGACGGCCAGCGCATCGGCGCCGCCGACCTCCTGCCCGAGCTGCCAGTGGCGGCTCGCCAAGTCCGGGCGCCCGAGCACGTCGCAGCACTGCTGCCAGAATTTCAATTCCAGCGCGCCGACCGCCATGAAGCGCCCGTCAAGGGTGCGGTACACGTTGTAGCAGGGCACGCCGCCGGTGAGCAGGTCGCGCCCCGGCGCCTTCGCTTCTGCGTTGTTGACGGCGACGAGCGGCATGATGTTGTGGGCCAGCACCGCGTCGGTCATCGAAATATCGACGAAGCGGCCCGGCCCGCCCATCTTGACCGCCACCAGCGCGGCCAGGATGCCTTCGAGCGCGCTCTGGGCGCCGCCCAGCAGATCGCCCACCTGCAGGTTGGGCAGCGCCGGCGTGCCGTCCGGCCCGGCGTTCTCGGCCAGCATGCCGGCGTAGCCGATGTAATTGATGTCGTGCCCGGCCAGATGGGCGAACGGACCGTCCTGGCCGTAGCCGGAAATGGCGCACATCACCAGCTTCGGATTGCGCGCGCGCAGCGCCTCCCAGCCCAGCCCGAGCCGCTCCATCACGCCGGGCCGGAAACTTTCGACCAGCACGTCGGCGCGCTCGACCATCGCGAGCAACTCGTCGCGCTGGCGCGCATCCTTCAGGTCGAGGCGCAGCATCCGCTTGCCGCGGTTGACGGCCACAAAAAACTGCGTCACCTCGTTGCGCACCGGCCCCATGCTGCGCGCGTAGTCGCCGGCGCCCGGATCCTCGATCTTGACCACCTCGGCGCCCATCTCGGCCAGGTGCATCGTGGCGACCGGGCCGGGCAGCAAGCGGGTCAGGTCGAGCACGCGGATGCCGGCCAGCGGGCCGGCGGCGACAGGGTCGGTTTGCTTCATCGATGGATTCCTTGCAGAGATAAAGTGGGCGGAAACATGGGGCGAAACCTCAGCCGGCCCGTGGGGCGAGCGCTGCATTGTAGCGCCTTCTCAAGGGCCGGTTCGATGTTGACTGCTGTCAACATCGAACCGGCGGCACTCGGTAGCATGGCGTAGCCATCAAGATCGTTGCCTATTTGCAACGCCGAGCACCCACCCTGCACAAGGAAATCCCATGCATCGAACCGACACCCCCGTCGCGCAAGCGAGCCCGGCCAAGGCGGCCGAGACGCCCCCCCGGCAATACCTGAGCTTCCGGCTTGGCGGCCTGGAGTATGGAATCGACATCCGCACCGTGCGCGAACTGCGCCCGCTGGCCGCCCTGGAACAGGTCGCCGGCGAGGGCGACGTCGTCGTCAAAGGCGTGGTCGTGTCGCGCGGCGTGATTATGCCGCTGGTCGACATGCGGGCCGCCTTCGGCGGCGGCCTGCCGGGCGCCAGGCAAACCGACGTCATCATTTTGGAGTTGTCGAGCTGCGTGATGGGCATGGTGGTCGACGACGTCACCGACATCGTCGACCTCGCCGGCGCGGCCATCGTGCCGATCCCCGGCGCCCCGCCCAACACCGACTACCTGATCGGCCTGGGCCAGCTCGGCGAGCGCCAGCTGATCCTGCTCGACATCGACAAGCTGATGTCGATCCGCAAGCCGGGCGTGCCGCTTACGCCGCCAGCGCCTCCAACTGCTCGTGCAGTTCCAGCCACTCCGCTTCCAGCTGCGCCAGATCCTTCGTGAAGAACGACTGGTCGGCCAGCAACACCTTCAGCTTGGCCTTATTGGCCGCCGCATAGGCGTCGGCTTCGCCGAGCTTGGCGTCCACCTCCGCTTTCTGCCCCTGGCGCTTGGCGATCTGCTCCTCGAGCCGCGCGATCTTGTTCTCAAGCGGCTTGCGCAGCGCCGCGGTGCGCTGGCGCTGCTCGGCCTCCTGGCGCTTGTCGCGCACCGGAGCGGCGACCGGCGCATGGGGCGCGGCCACCGGCGAGGCGACCGGAAACTCGGTCTTGTTTTCCTTGCCGGCCGCCGGCAGCACATTGGTGCCCTTGCCCAGCTTGGTCTTCAGCAACCAGTCCTTGTAGTCGTCCAAATCGCCGTCGAAGGGCTGCACCTGGCCGTCGGCGACGATGATGAACTGGTCGGTCGTGGCGCGCAGCAAATGGCGATCATGCGAGACCACCACCAGCGTGCCCTCGAACTGCGCCAGCGCCATCGTCAGCGCCTCGCGCGTCTCCAAGTCCAAGTGGTTGGTCGGCTCATCGAGCAGCAACAGGTTGGGCCGCTGCCAGACGATCAGCGCCAGCGCCAGGCGCGCCTTCTCGCCGCCCGAAAACGGCCGGATCGAGCTGGTCACCATGGTGCCGGGGAAGTTGAAGCCGCCGAGGAAGTTGCGCAACTCCTGCTCGCGCACCGTCGGCGCGATCTTCGCCAAGTGCCACAGCGGCGACTCGTCGTGGCGCAGCATCTCGACCTGGTGCTGCGCGAAGTAGCCGATCGACAAGCCCTTGCCGATCACCGCGTCGCCCAACAGCGGGGCGATCTCGCCGGCGATGGTTTTGATCAGGGTCGACTTGCCGGCCCCGTTCACGCCCAGCAGGCCGATGCGCTGGCCGATCTGCAGCGAGAAATTGATGCCGCCGACGATCTTCTTCTCCGTGATCGCGCCGGTGTCCTTGTCCTCGATCCGGTAGCCGGCGTCGACGTCCTCCAACACCAACAGCGGATTCGGCGCGCTGAGCGGCTCGCGGAACTCGAACGAGAACTCGGCCGCCGCGCGCAGCGGAGCCAACTCCTGCATCTTGGCCAGCGCCTTCATCCGGCTCTGCGCCTGGCGCGCCTTCGAGGCCTGCGCCTTGAAGCGGTTTACAAACGATTCCAGATGGGCGCGTTGGCGGGTCTGCTTTTCCAGCGCGCTGGCGGCCAGAATCATCTGCGCGGCGCGTTGGCGCTCGAAGCCCGAATAGTTGCCCGAATAGCGCTTGAGCTTGCGCTCGTCGATATGCACCACCACGTTGACGACCTCGTCGAGGAAGTCGCGGTCATGCGAAATGATGAGCAAGGTGCCTTCGTAACGCTTGAGCCAGTCCTCCAGCCAGATGATCGCGTCCAAGTCCAAGTGGTTGGTCGGCTCATCGAGCAGCAACAGATCGGACTGGCACATCAACGCCTGCGCCAGATTCAGGCGCATGCGCCAGCCGCCCGAAAAGCTCGCCACCGGCTGCTGCATCTGGTCGAGCGAAAAGCCCAGGCCGAGCAGCAACTGCTCGCCGCGCGACTGCACGGTGTAGGCGTCGGCGTCGGCCAGCGCGCTGTAGATCTCGCCGATCGCGATACCGTTCTCGGACGTCTCCGGCTCCGCCTCCAGGCGCGCCAGCTCCGCTTCCAGCTTGCGCAGCGTGATGTCGCCGTCGATCGCATAGTCGAGGGCGGCGCGCTCGAGCGGCGGCGTTTCCTGCGCCACATAGGCGACGCGCCACTTGGCCGGATAATCGATCTCGCCGGCGTCGGCGTGCAACTCGCCGCGCAGCAGCGCGAACAGGCTCGACTTGCCGGCGCCGTTGGCGCCGATCAGGCCGATCTTGTCGCCCGGATTCAGGGTGACATCGACCTGCTCGAGTAACGGTTTGATGCCGCGCATCAGGCTAACTTGTTGGAAACGAATCATGTTTGGCTTTGTAATGGGGTGGACAACACAACCCCGGCAGTGCTGGCGTTGGGCTTGCTATGGGAGGTATTTGTAGGGTGGGCACCGCTTTTGTGCCCACGCGGTGCGTGCGTCCGCGTGGGCACAAGAACGGTGCCCACCCTACGAACGGCGCACCCGGCTCGTTGAGAGGCTAATAATTCTTGCGCTGATTACATCCGCAACTGGTCGGCGGTCAACAGGAACACCATGTCGTCGCCGGCGCTGGTGGTCAGCCAAGTCAGACCCAGCTCGCCGAACGCGGCCTCGGCGAACTCGCGCTCGTTGCCGATCTCGACCATCAAAATGCCGTCCTCGGTCAGGCGCTCGGCCGCGCCGGCGACGATCTTGCGCACCAAATCCATGCCGTCGCTGCCGCCGTCGAGCGCGATCTGCGGCTCGCACAAATACTCCTGCGGCAGCTTGCCCATCGACGCCGAATTCACATACGGCGGATTGGTGATGATCAGGTCGTATTTCTTGGCCGGCACGTTCTGGTACAGATCGGACTGGATCAGCGTCACTTTCGACTCGAGCTTGTAGGTTTCCACGTTGCGCTTCGCCACCGCCAACGCGTCGGGCGAAATATCGACCGCGTCCACATGCGCGTTCGGGAAGGCGTCGGCCAGCATGATCGCCAGGCAACCCGAGCCCGTGCACAGCTCCAGCACGTTTTCGATTTCCTCCGGGTCCGGCACCCAAGGCGAGAAATAATTCGGAATCAGCTCGGCGATGAACGAGCGCGGCACGATCACCCGTTCGTCGACATAAAAATTGTACGAGCCGAGCCTACCCTCGTTGGTCAGATAGGCGGCCGGCACGCGCTCGACGCTGCGGCGCTCCAGCACCGCCAGCACGGCGGCGACTTCCTCCGGCAGCAACTTGGCATCCAGGAAGGGCTCGAGCTTGTCGAGCGGCAGCTTCAGCGTATGCAAAATCAGATACGCCGCCTCGTCGAACGCCTCGGCGCTGCCGTGGCCGAAAAACAGCTTGGCGGTATTAAAGCGGGTAACGGCGTAGCGCAGCAAATCGCGCGGCGTGGTGAAACGGGTCTGGGGCATGGCAAATTCTCGATAACGGTGTTCGGGTGTTTTTGGAACCTGTGGGCGGATTCAAGCCGGCTGGCGCAGCAGGTATTCCAGCGTGCGCCGGTAGATATTCTTCAGCGGATCGATAAAGCGCAACTCGATGTGCTCGTCGATCTTGTGGATACTCGCATTGGGCGGCCCGAATTCTATCACCTGCGGACAGATCTGCGCGATGAAGCGACCGTCCGAAGTCCC
>JACMLV010000705.1 GCA_014379395.1 Burkholderiaceae bacterium | reverse complement strand
CTGGTGAAGATCGGCGCGCCGACCACCGGCGTGCCCGGCGTGGTGGTGGCCGGCGTGGTCACGGTCTGGATCACGGTGTAGGCGACGCTGCCGCTCGGGCAGGCGATCGGCGCGGTGTTGGCGACCGGCCCGCCGATCGCGCAGCCCTGGGTGTGGGTCGCGCACTGGGCGTCGAACGGCGTCATGCCGGAGGCGGCCGCCGCCGCGCTGGCGTAGCAGGCCTCGGTGTTGCCGACGTGGCTGCTGGTGGTGACGTTTTGGACCGCGAAGTTGGGCAGCCCGAGCTGGGTCGTGACGCCGCCCAGGGCGCCCAGCGCGGCGGTGTTGGCGGCGCTGTCGGCCGACGGCCCGCTGGAGTTCGGGTTGCCGATGAAGATGATGAAGGTCTTGCCGCAGCTGTTCTCGGCCGAGAGCGGCGAGGCGAACTGCGAATAGTTCGTCGTGTAGCCGGCCGCGTCGGCGCGCTCGGCGTTGACGGCGCCGCTCGGCGAATAGGCCGCCGCGCCGGCGTAGTAGTTGTAGGCGTCGTACATCAGGTTGCCGTACGGCGTGTTCGCGTTGCGCTTCTCGTGGGTGCCGTTGACGTTGTCGTAGATGGTGGTCAGGCGGCCGCTGAGGTCGGCCTTGTTGGCCGTGTCCATCGACTTGACGGCGAAGCGGATGAAGCCGCCGTCGTCGTTGGCGGTGCCGTCGGTGACGTATTCCATCACGCCCAGGTTGATGTTGTTGCCGATGCCGCCGAGCACGGTGCGCAGCGCGCGCGCCTCGGACTGGCCCTGCTGCAGGCCGCCCGGCCATTGCTGGCTCTGGCGCGCCCAGTTCGAAGTGTTGTCGAGCACCACCAGGATGCGCGGATTGATCGAGGCGCCGGCCGAGGCGCCGGTGAAGATGTCGATGTCCTCGGCCGCCACGAGCGCGGGCAGGGCGACCAGGCTGGCGCACAGGGCCAGCGCAACTACGTGCGTGCTTGTCGCGGGTTTCATGGGCTGATCTTTCATGGTCATGGGCAGTTGGTGGCGATGTCGTCCTTGGCCACGCGCACGGCGACCCCCTGGGTCACCTCGACGCTGGCCTCGGTGAGGTCGTCGGTGGCGGTGGCGTGCAGTTCCCAGGTGCTGTCGGCGCACAGCGAGTCGCCGGTGACGGCGCCGCTGGTGCCGAAGTTCTGCACCTGGCTGACGGCGCAGCCGGCGTTCTCGCTGCGGGCCAGGTCGAGCGTGGAGTTCTTCACCGTCTGCGCCTTGGCGCACACCGGCGTGGCCAGCGCCACGGTGACGTCGGGCCGGCCGTCGCCGTTGGTGTCGACGCAGCGGTGGTTGGCGCTGCCGCACGGGGCGGCCAGGGCGTCGCCGGGGGAGGCGAAGAAGCGCGTGCTGCTGATGGCCTCCTCGATCACCTCCTGGGCGGCGGCGACGGCCTCGTTGCGCTGTTGCATGTTGCTGACGATTTGCAGATTCGAGTTGCCCAGGTTGAAGCTGGTCAGGGCCAGCAGCGTGAGCAGCACCAGCATGATCAGGGCCACGATCAGGGTCACGCCCTGTTGCCGGCGCAACGGCAAGCCGTTGGCGCGGCGCATCGGGCGCATTGGGATACCGGTCGCGGTGGTCATGGCGTATTCCTTCCGGCCGGGTTGGGCAGCACGACGGTGGCCTGGAACACGTGCCGCTTGTAGGCGTCGCCGGCGGGGGCGACCCGGTTGACGCTGCCGTCGGCGTTGCGGCCCAGCTGGTAGGCCTTGGCGTCGGTGTAGCCGCTGGTCGGCTCGGTGTTGCGCGCCAGCAGGTTCAGTTTCACGTTCACCACCTTGCGCCAGCTCTCGACCGCGCAGGCCGGCGTGCCGCAGCCGCCGGGGGCCGCCTTGTAGACGTCGGCGCGGCCGTCGGCCACGCCGCCGACGTCGTCGATGCCGTATTCGAGCTGCAGGTTGTCGATGCCCTCGACCAGCGGCGCGATGCGCCAGGCGAGGACGCCGCCGCTGCTCTCGCCCAGTTCGGCGCGTTTCAGGGTCGGGATGGCGTCGCCGGGATTGTCGTTGTTGGCCACGAAATAAATATGGGTCAGGTAGCGCCGGATCACGGCCGGGTCGGTGCAGTTGCGCTGGTGGCGCGACAGGGCGCCGTCGGTGATCTCGAGGTTGTAGAAGTTGGCCGTGTCGCCCGAGCCGAGCTCGGACGGGTTGTTGCACAGCGAGGCCTGGAAGAACGGCCCGCCGGCGCTGACGGCGTCGCAGTCGCCGATCCCGGCCACGCAGGTGGCGGTGTGGCGCACCACCACGATGTCGGTGCCGGCGCGCACGTCGTCGACGCAGGAGAGCAGGTCGGGGCCGGCGTTGTCGTAGCCCTGCACGTGCAGCGGCAGCGCCGCCCTCAGGTCGGCGACGTCGAGCGAGCACGGGTCGGGCGGGGCGGCCGGGCTGGCCAGCACGGTCGGATCGAACTCGCCGTAGAAGCCGGCGCTGGCCAGGTCGGCCGACAGCAGTTGCGCGGCGAAGCGGCCGTTTTCGATCTGGCGGTTGGATTTTTCCAGTTCGGCCTGGGCGCGGCTGTTCTTGACGAACAGGGTCGTCATGCCGGCCATGATCAGCAGGCCGATGGTGATGGCGATCATCAGCTCGGCCAGGGTGAAGCCGCGCTGGGCGAGCGAAAGGCGCGGGGGGCGTTGCAGGTTCATCTCGGCTCCTTAGTAACAGCCGGGCAGGCCGATGGCCACGCGCAGGGAAATGGCGCGCCGGTTGCCGTCGTCGCCATACTCGTCCTTGCCGCAGGCCAGCGCCGAAGCCTGGGTCTTGTGCATGCCTTGCCAGGCCACGCTGATCAGATAGATGCCGGGCCGGCACACGCCCTGGGCCGGATCCGGTTCCTGCACCGTCTCGACGCAGCCGCGCGCGTCCTGCATGGCGCCGACCTTGCTGGTGCTCTTTTGCTCGGCGCTGCCTTGCAGCGCCTCGTTCCATTCGCACAGGTCGCGCGCGCTAGTGCAGATAGGAAGCCCCGACGCGGGGGCGCTAGTTCCCACCCTCCGCGCAG
>JACMLV010000704.1 GCA_014379395.1 Burkholderiaceae bacterium | reverse complement strand
TGGCAGCAGACACCGAAATTAGTATTTGAACGCGCAAACCTGATAAAATGCGCGCACTTTCTGTAACACACACTTTGGAGCATAACATGTCGGATATCGAACAACGCGTTAAGAAAATCGTCGCTGAGCAACTGGGCGTAGCTGAAGCGGACATCAAAATCGAATCCTCGTTTGTCGACGATCTCGGCGCGGATTCCCTGGACACCGTCGAACTGGTGATGGCGCTGGAAGATGAATTCGAAATGGAAATCCCCGACGAACAAGCTGAGCAGATCACCACCGTGCAACAGGCCATCGACTACGCCACGGCCCACGTCAAGGCCTAAGGCTGCCGGACCGACTTCAGGAGAATCGCTTGAGCCGTTCTAAAAACCGTCGTGTCGTCATCACCGGCCTGGGCTGCGTTTCACCTGTCGGCAATAGCATTGCCGAGGCGTGGAGTGCAATCACCGCTGGTAAATCCGGGATTGCGCAAATCGCCAAGTTCGATGCGCAGCCTTTCACCACCCATTTCGCCGGCGAAGTCAAAGGCTTCAATATCGAGGATTACATCCCCGGTAAGGATGCGCGCCATATGGATACCTTCATCCATTTCGGCATGGCCGCCGGCATCCAGGCGCTCGAAGACAGCGGCCTGGTCGTCACCGAGGAGAATGCCGAGCGCATCGGCGTCATCATCGGTTCGGGCATCGGCGGCTTGCCGCTGATCGAAGAGACCAAGTCGGACTATGAAAAGCGCGGCCCGCGGCGCATTTCACCGTTCTTCGTGCCGGCCTCGATCATCAACATGATTTCGGGCAACCTGTCGATCAAGTACGGCCTGCGGGGGCCGAACCTGGCCATCGTCACCGCCTGCACCACCGGCTTGCACAGCATCGGCGCGGCCGGCCGCCTGATCGAATACGGCGATGCCGACGTGATGATCGCCGGCGGCGCCGAATCGACCGTCTCGCCGCTGGGCCTGGGCGGCTTCGCCTCGGCGCGCGCCTTGTCGACCCGCAACGACGACCCGGCGACCGCGTCGCGGCCGTGGGACCGCGACCGCGACGGCTTCGTGCTGGGCGAGGGCGCCGGCGTGATGGTGCTCGAAGAGTATGAACACGCGGTCGCGCGCGGCGCCAAGATTTACGCCGAATTGCTCGGTTTCGGCATGAGCGCCGACGCCTACCACATGACCTCGCCGTTGGAAGACGGCAGCGGGGGCAGCAAGTGCATGAACGCGGCGCTGAAGAACGCCGGCGTCAACCCGGACCAGGTCGATTACGTCAACGCGCACGGCACCTCGACCCCGCTCGGCGACGCGGCCGAGGTGATGGGCATCAAGCGCACCTTCGGCGAGCATGCCTACAAGCTGGTGGTCAATTCGACCAAGTCGATGACCGGCCATTTGCTCGGCGGCGCCGGCGGTCTGGAGGCGGTGTTTACGGTGTTGGCGATGCATCATCAAGTCTCGCCGCCGACGATCAACATCTTCAACCAGGATCCGAACTGCGATCTGGACTTCTGCGCCAACACGGCGCGCGATATGAAGCTCAATATCGCGGTGAAAAATTCGTTCGGCTTCGGCGGAACCAACGGTTCCCTGGTCTTCGGCAAGATCTGAACTTCCCCGCGCTCGCCCGGTCATATCGGGTGAGCGCCGATTCGGCGCCGGCCTTCGCCGGCCGTTGAATTTGCCCGGTCTCCGGCCGGCGCGTCTTATGTCCTCCCATATGAATTGATCATGTCGATAGCGGTTTCTGTAGTCGTCCGTCCGTCCGTCTGCCTGCGGCTGGTATCGGCCGGCTACGCCGTTGGAGGCGTTTCCGCCGCCCTGATGCTCGCCGGCGCCGGGGGCGCTGGGTTCCATCAGGCCGCGGCCGGTGCCTGCGCCAGCCTCTCGTGCGCGGTGCTTTCCGGGCTTTCGCTGCTCAAAAACAGAACCGCGCACCGGATTGACATATCCCCTGTCGGGCTCATTCGGGTGACGGTATACCAGCAAGAGGGTAGCGGGGGCGAAGCCATCTTGATGGCGGGTTCGACATTGTGGCCGGGCTTGTTGATGCTGCGCCTGCGCGGCGCCCGCGGCCGCGTTCAAGTGCTGGCGATCTGGCCCGGCGATGTCGTCGACGGGGCGTTTCGCGAGCTCGCCGTCGCTTGCCGGGCGTTTTCCCCGCACCGCACCGGATGACATAAAAATATCGGTTACCGTTGAACTTCTTGCAGCAAGCCAACTCTATAAAGAAGAGACGCTCACGCTGCGAGCCACCAAGGATATGGGGTGAGGACAGAACGTGAATGTGATCAATTGTTGGTCGAGCGCGTGCAGTCTGGTGACAAGCGCGCGTTCGACATTCTGGTGTCGAAGTATCAGCGCAGGCTGATGCGGCTGGTTTCGCGTCTCGTGCATGATCCGGCGGAGGCCGAGGATGTGGTGCAGGAGACCTTCATCAAAGCATACCGGGCTTTGCGGCATTTCCGTGGCGATTCCGCGTTTTACACATGGCTGTACCGTATCGGCATCAATACGGCAAAGAATTACCTGGTGACGCAAGGACGGCGTACCCCGACCTCGACCGATACCGACGCGGAGCAGGCGGAAGCGTTCGATGAAGGCGACAATTTGCGCGATATCAATACGCCGGAGTCGATGTTGGCGAGCAAGCAGATCGCCGAAACCGTTAACTCGGCGATGGACTTGTTGCCGCTGGAACTGCGCACCGCCATCGTCCTGCGCGAGATCGAGGGACTGAGCTACGAAGAAATTTCCGCCATCATGGCGTGCCCGATCGGCACCGTTCGTAGCCGGATATTCCGTGCCCGCGAGGTCATTGCCGAAAAATTGAGGCCGTTGTTGGACATGCCGATTGACAAGCGATGGTAAGAGGTGTGATTGTCTAGCTTGAGGGCAAGTTGGTTGTTCCACGGAAAAGATCTTGAAATGGCGGGGAAGTGATGTCTACGCAAAAGCAATTGCTCGAATATATCTCGGCTTTGGCCGACGGCGAGTTGGCGGCAAGTGAGATCGAACTTGCCTTTGCCGCGCTCGACACGGTCGAGGGACGGGCGGCCTGGAACGCCTATCACCAGATCGGCCACACCCTGCGTTCGGACCGCTGCGGTTTCGAATTGAGCGATGGCTTCGCCGCGAATTTGGCCGCCCGGATGGCGAACGAGGCGCCCGGGCGCCAAGCGACTGCGCGCAAGGGCGTCAGGCGAAGCGTCGGCGCCGACAACGAAGTGGCCGCGCCCGATGTGGTAACGAGCATCCCCTGAGGCGTCCAATAAATTTCCCTTGAAAAATACACAATCATTGATAAGCTATTTTGAGTGTCGTTTTGCTTGTTATCCCTGAAATTGGGGTTCGACTGAAAACAGGGGCCTTTCACCGAGGTTCCGCGGATGCGGCCAGATCCGATGACTGCTCGGGTGACTTTCATGAAAAACATGCGCTTGGCCTGTCGCGATGCTCTTGCCGTCTTTCTGATGGGCGGCGCGTGCGCGATGGTTGCGCCAGCCGTGCTTGGGCTAACGCCGGTGGCGTCGGCGGCCGTGGCGGGCCTGCCCGATTTTAGCGAGTTAATCGAAAAAGTCGGGCCCGCTGTCGTCAACATTCGCACCACGGAGCGAATCAAGCAGGGGCAGGGCGGGCCTAGCGACGAGGAGGTGCAGGAGTTTTTGCGCCGTTTTTTCGGCGGCGTGGTGCCGTCGGTGCCACGCCAGCAGGGGCCGCGCCCCCGCCGGCCGGCGCCATCGGCGCCGCAGGACCAGCCGGTGCAACGCGGGGTCGGCTCCGGCTTCATCATTTCCGGTGATGGCTATGTGCTGACCAATGCCCATGTCGTCGACGGCGCCGACGAGGTGTACGTGACGCTGACCGATAATCGGGAATTCAAGGCCAGCTTGCTGGGGGCGGACGCGCGCACCGATGTCGCGCTGCTGAAAATCGATGGCGCCGGCTTGCCGCGCCTGACGCTGGGAGACTCCGGCAAGGTCCGGGCCGGCGAATGGGTGATCGCGATCGGTTCGCCGTTTAATCTGGAAAACACGGTGACGGCGGGAATCATTTCAGCCAAGTCGCGCGACACGGGCGACTACTTGGCGTTGATTCAAAGCGATGTCGCGGTAAATCCCGGCAATTCGGGCGGGCCTTTGATCAATATGCGCGGCGAAGTGATCGGCATTAACTCGCAAATTGCGACCTTGTCCGGCGGTTATAACGGGATTTCCTTCGCCGTCCCGATCGCCGAGGCGATCCGGGTGGCCAACCAGCTCAAGACCTTCGGCAAGGTCACGCGCGGCCGGATCGGGGTTCAGGTCGGCGAGGTGAGCAAGGAAATCGCCGAATCGCTGGGCCTGAAAAATGCGCAGGGCGCGCAAGTTTCCTTGGTCGAGCCCGGCGGGCCGGCCGAACGCGGCGGCATCAAGCCGGGCGACATCATCCTTAAATTCAATGGCGTGGCAATCGAGCGCTCGTCCGATTTGCCGCGCCTGGTTGGCGGCGCGACCGTGGGCGCGCGCGCCACCGTCACCATCTGGCGCAAAGGTGCCCAGCAAGACATCCCGGTGACCGTGGTCGAACTGGAGGCGGATAAATCGGCCGCCGCCGCGCGCCCCAAAGCGGCGCCGCCCGAGCGTCAGCCGGGCAATGTATTGGGCCTGACGGTGAGCGAGCTCAGCGCGCGGCGCAAATCGGAATTGGGCCTGTCTTCCGGCGTGGTGGTCGACACCAGCACGGGCGCGGCCGCCCGCGCCGGCCTCCAGCAGGGCGATCTGATCTTGCAAGTGAATACGATCGAGATCCGGGGCGGGCGCCAGTTCGAGGCGGTGGCCGCCCAACTCGACCCGCGCAAGCCGGTCGTGTTGCTGGTGCGCCGCGGCGATGTGACCCAGTACGTCGCGCTGCATCACTGAGCAATAAATTCCTCCCCGTCTGCGAATTCCTTTCCTGTTTTCCATGTTTTTCGTGGACAATGCCCTGCCGTCATTTTTAATCAGCGTCCATGCATTTCACCCTCTACTCCCGCACCTATTGCCATCTGTGTCAAGACATGCTCGACGCCCTGCAAGCCTTGCAGAGCGACGCGCGCCGCTTCACCGTCGACGTGATCGACGTCGACGCGGACGAGGCGCTGGTGGCGCGCTTCGATGAGCTGGTGCCGGTGCTGTTCGGCGACTTGGGGCAGCCAGAGCTGTGCCATTATTTCCTTGACGAGCACAAGGTCAGGCAATGCCTGGACGGCTTTGCGAGCGGATAAAAATTGATTTTCAAGCAATGCTGCGCTGCGCCCCCGTGCTTTTGCTGGCATAATGTCGGCCAAAATGCCGTTCTCCCCCTGTCGCCGGCGTCATAAGTCGGGCTTTCCTGTGTGAAATCCGGTAAAATGCGAAGGTCGAAAAGCGGCTGTCCCGGTGCGGTCGCTGCTGTCGCTTGAAAAGCGCTCGCTTGGGGTATCGCCCCGTTCGGAGCGCTTTTTTTATCATTGCTGGGACTTGGCTCCGCGCCACAGCTTCCATGCCGGCAATGTCGTCTCTTACTTGCACTTATACTTGTCAATGAACAACATACGCAATTTCTCCATCATCGCTCACATCGATCACGGCAAATCCACTTTGGCCGACCGCATCATCCAGCTGTGCGGCGGCTTGTCCGATCGCGAGATGGAGGCGCAGGTGCTCGATTCGATGGATCTGGAGCGCGAACGCGGCATCACGATCAAGGCCCAGACGGCGGCGCTGCACTACAAGGCGCGCGACGGCCAGATCTACAACCTGAATTTGATCGACACGCCCGGCCACGTCGACTTCAGCTATGAAGTGAGCCGCTCGCTGTCGGCCTGCGAAGGCGCGCTGCTGGTGGTCGACGCCTCGCAAGGGGTGGAGGCGCAAACGGTGGCCAACTGCTACACCGCGCTCGACCTGGGCGTCGAAGTGGTGCCGGTGTTGAACAAGATCGATTTGCCGAACGCCGATCCGCCGAACGCGATCGCCGAAATCGAAGACGTGATCGGCATTGACGCCACCGACGCCGTGCATTGCTCGGCGAAAACCGGCCTCGGCGTGGAGGACGTGCTCGAATCGCTGATCAAGAAGGTGCCGCCGCCGAAGGGCGATCCGGACGCGCCGTTGCAGGCGCTGATCGTCGACTCGTGGTTCGACAACTACGTCGGCGTCGTGATGCTGGTGCGCGTCGTCAACGGCACCTTGCGCCCGAAGGAAAAAATCCTGCTGATGGCGAGCGGCTCGGTCAACCTGGTCGAGAGCGTCGGCGTGTTCTCGCCGCGCTCGCAGGCGCTGCCGCAGCTGTCGGCCGGCCAGGTCGGCTTCGTCATCGCCGGCATCAAGGAATTGAAGGCCGCCAACGTCGGCGACACCGTGACCTTGGCCGCGCGCCCGGCCAAGGAGCCTTTGCCGGGCTTCAAGGAAGTGCAGCCGCAGGTGTTCGCCGGCCTGTTCCCGGTCGAGGCCAACCAGTACGACGCGCTGCGCGATTCGCTCGAAAAGCTCAAGCTCAACGACGCGGCCCTGATGTACGAGCCGGAGGTGTCGCAGGCGCTCGGCTTCGGCTTCCGCTGCGGCTTCCTCGGCCTGTTGCACATGGAGATCGTGCAGGAGCGCCTGGAGCGCGAATTCGACATGGACCTGATCACGACGGCGCCCACCGTGGTGTACGAGGTGGTGTTGCGGGATGGCAGCCTGCTCAAGGTCGACAACCCGTCCAAGATGCCCGACCCGTCCAAGATCGAGGAGGTGCGCGAGCCTATCGTCACGGTCAATCTGTACATGCCGCAGGAATACGTCGGCTCGGTGATCACGCTGTGCATCGCCAAGCGCGGCATCCAGCTCGACATGAGCTACCACGGCCGCCAGGTCAAACTGGTCTATGAAATGCCGATGGCCGAGATCGTGCTGGACTTCTTCGACAAGCTCAAGTCGACCTCGCGCGGCTACGCCTCGATGGATTACGAGTTCAAGGAATACCGCGCCGCCGACGTGGTGAAGGTCGACATGCTCATCAACAGCGAGCGCGTCGACGCGCTGGCGATCATCGTGCACCGCTCCAACAGCGCCTACCGCGGCCGCGCCGTGGCCGCCAAGATGCGCGAGCTGATTCCACGCCAGATGTTCGACGTCGCCATCCAAGCCACCATCGGCGCCAACATCATTTCGCGCGAAAACGTCAAGGCGTTGCGCAAGAACGTGCTGGCGAAATGCTATGGCGGCGACATCAGCCGCAAGAAAAAGCTGTTGGAAAAACAAAAAGCCGGTAAGAAGCGCATGAAGCAAGTGGGCTCGGTCGAGATTCCCCAAGAGGCATTCCTGGCAATCTTACAAGTGGACGATAAATGAACCTGCAAGTCATCTTAGGGAATTTTGCCTTGATCCTGTTCGTGCTGATGTTGGTGACCGGCGTGATCTGGTTTCTCGACGTGTTTTACCTGTCCCGGCAGCGGCGCGCCGCGGCCGACCGCGCCCTGGCCGATTTCGACGCCCGCAACGCCAAGCTCTCCGCCGACGGCATCCAGGCCGAGCACGGCGCGGGCCGCGGCGCGATCGAGGCGGCCTTGTTGCGCCAGCCGACCTGGATCGAATACTCGGGCAGCTTCTTCCCGGTCATCGCGCTGGTGTTCTTCCTGCGCTCCTTCCTGTACGAGCCGTTCAAGATTCCCTCGTCGTCGATGGTGCCGACCCTGCTGGTGGGCGACCTGATCCTGGTGAACAAATTCACCTACGGCGTGCGCCTGCCCATCATCAACAAGAAAGTGATCGAGGTCAACGATCCGCAGCGCGGCGACGTGATGGTCTTCAAATACCCGAAGGACATGACGCAGGATTACATCAAGCGCGTCATCGGCGTGCCGGGCGATAAAATCACCTATCGCAACAAGCGCCTGACGGTCAACGGCAAGGCGATCGGCTACACCATGCTCGACGACTATCTCGACGACGAACGCCCGGTCTACCACAAGCAATTGCAGGAAAATCTGACCGGCGTGTCGCACCGCATCCTCAACGACGAAACGGCGCCGCCACTGGCGCTGTCCGAAGTGCGCGAATTTCCGCACAAGGAAGCTTGCGACTACAATGATGACGGCTTCACCTGCGTGGTCCCGGCCGGCAATTATTTCATGATGGGCGACAACCGCGACAACAGCGCCGACAGCCGCTACTGGGGCTTCGTGCCGAACCAAAACATCGTCGGCAAGGCGTTCTTCGTCTGGATGAACCTGGGTAACCTCAAACGCATCGGCGGCATCCACTAAACGGAAAAGGAAAACAGATGGGCTCGAACATGCAACGCGGCAAAAATCAGCAAGGCTTGTCCCTGGTCGGCCTGATCGTCCTGCTCGCCATCGCGGGTTTTTTCGTCGTGCTGGGCTTGAAGGTGGTGCCGACCTATATCGAATATCGGGCGGTGTCGACGGCGATCAAGACGGCCAAGGCGGCCGGCGGCACGGTGCTCGAAATCCGCCGCTCGTTCGACAAGAACGCCAGCGTCAACTACATCGACTCGATCACGGGCAAGGATCTGCTGATCGACAAGGACAACGGCGAACTGGAAGTGAGTTTCGCCTACCAAAAGAAAATCCCGCTGGTCGGTCCGGCCAGCCTGGTGCTCGATTACGCCGGCAGCACCGCCAAGGGCGGCGCGCCGGCCAAACCGGCCGAATAAACGACGGCAAACCGATCCATGACCAAGAATCTTCAGTTATTGCAAACCCGGCTGGGCTACACCTTTCAGGACGGCGCGCTGCTGCAGCAGGCGCTCACACATCGCAGCCACAGCAGTTTGCATAACGAGCGGCTCGAATTTCTGGGCGATTCGGTCCTCAACTGCGTGGTCGCCTCCATCTTGTACGAGCGCTACGGCGCGGTCGACGAGGGCGACTTGTCGCGCCTGCGCGCCAATCTGGTCAAGCAGCAAGCCCTGTTCGAGATCGCCCAAAAACTGGACCTGTCCCAGTTCCTGCGCCTTGGCGAGGGGGAGCTCAAATCGGGCGGCTTCCGGCGTCCGTCGATCCTGGCCGACACGCTCGAGGCGCTGTTGGGCGCCATTTTTTTGGACGCCGGCTTCGACGCCGCGCGCGACGTGATCCGCGCCTTTTATATCCCGATCCTCGACTCGGTCGATCCGAGCACGCTCGGCAAGGACGCCAAGACCTTGCTGCAGGAATTTTTGCAAAGCAAGAAGCTGCCGCTGCCGCAGTACAATGTGGTGGCCACCCTGGGCGCGGCGCACAGCCAGGAGTTCGAGATCGAATGCCTGGTCCCCAAGCTCGGCATCCAGGTCTTCGGCAGCGGCGGCAGCCGCCGCGCCGGCGAGCAGGGCTGGCATTGTTCAAGCAGTCCATGACCGGTGCGA
>JACMLV010000703.1 GCA_014379395.1 Burkholderiaceae bacterium | reverse complement strand
CCGTGCCGCGTCACCTGGGTCGACGAGCGCGCCGACCAGTTCCCGCTTGAAGTGCCGGCCAACGTGCGCATCGAAGCGTGCGACGCGCCCGAGGCGCTGGTCGACGCGGCGCCGCCCGGCGGCAGCTTCCTCGTCATGACGCACCGGCACGCGCTGGACCTGCGCCTGACCGAGGCGATCCTCGCGCGCGGCGACAACGGCTGGTTCGGCCTGATCGGCTCGCAGACCAAGCGGCGGCAGTTCGAACACCGCTTGCGCGCGTGCGACGTCGCGCCCGAGCGCATCGCGGCGATGGTCTGCCCGATCGGCTTGCCCGGCATCGCCGGCAAGGCGCCGGCCGTGATCGCGGCCTCGGTCTGCGCCCAACTGCTGATGGCATGGGAAGCCGCCGAGCGAGACGACAAACGAGACGGCGAGCACGCCCGGCTGGTATCCTCTCGCGCGGCGCCGCAGCAGGCGTCGCCGCAACGATAAAACCAGAAAGCCCCCATGCCGACCGCCGCCCCATCCGTGCAAGCCTACCGAGCCAGCTTGCTGCACTTCCACGCCGACCCCGCATTCAGCGAACAGTCCCACTCCTGGCACGCGGACGGCCTGCTGATCGTCGCCGACGGCAAAGTGCGGGCGGCCGGCGACTACGCCGAACTGGCCGCGACGCTGCCGCCCGGCGTGGAAGTGACCGACTACAGCGGAAAATTGATCACGCCCGGCTTCATCGACACCCACCTGCACTTCCCGCAGACGGAGATGATCGCCTCGCCCGCCTCCGGCCTGCTGCCGTGGCTGGAGAACTACACCTTCCCGACCGAGCACCGCTTCGCCGATCCGGCCCACGCGCGCGGCGTGGCCGAGTTCTTCCTCGACGAGCTGCTGCGTTGCGGCACCACCACCGCAATGGTCTACGGCACCGTCCACCCGCAATCGGTCGACGCCTTTTTCGAGGCGAGCGAAGCGCGCGGGCTGCGCATGGTGGCCGGCAAAGTCCTGATGGACCGGAACTGCCCCGAGTTCTTGCGCGACAGCGCCGAGGGCGGCGCGCGCGACACCGAAGAGCTGATCCGCCGCTGGCACAAGCGCGGCCGCGCGCTGTACGCGATCACGCCGCGCTTCGCCCCGACCTCGACGCCGGAACAGCTGCACCTGGCCGGCGAACTGGCGCGCGCCTACCCGGACACCTACCTGCAAACCCACGTCGCCGAAAACACCGACGAATGCGCGTGGGTCAAGTCGCTGTTCCCGCAGGCGCGCAGCTACCTCGACGTCTACGACGGCTACGGCATGCTGCGCCCGCGCGCCATGTTCGGCCACTGCATCTGGTTCGACGACGCCGACTTCGCGCGCATGGCCGACAGCGGCGCGGCGGCGGCCGTCTGCCCGACCTCCAACCTGTTCCTCGGCAGCGGCCTGTTCGACTTCGCGCGCGCCGACGCGGCACGGATGCCGATCACGCTGGCGACCGACGTCGGCGGCGGCACCTCGTTTTCGATGCTGCAAACGATGAACGAAGCCTACAAGGTGGCGCGCCTGAAAGGCACCTACCTGCCGGCGCTGCGCATGTTTTATTTGGCCACGCTGGGCGCGGCGCGCGCGATGCGGCTCGAAGGCGTGATCGGCGGCTTCGGCGCCGGCACGGAAGCCGATTTCATCGTGCTCGACCCGCGCGCGACGCCGCTCCTGTCGCGCCGCGCCGACCAATCCGACAGCCTCGAAGAAATGCTGTTCGCGCTGGCGACGCTGGGCGACGACCGCGCCGTGGCGGCGACGTACTCCGCCGGCCGCCAGCTGCACCAGCGCAATCCCGACCTCTAACCTAGACCCGACTTGATAATGAAAAAAACGCTCCCGAGTCTGATCGTCACCCTGGCGCTGGCCGGCAACGCCTGCGCCGCGCCGAACAATGAAGCGCTGACGCGGCGCCACTTCGCCGCGCTGACCGACGGCGCCCAGCCGAAGCTGGCCGAGCTGACCCTGTTCCTGTCGATGATGCCCAAGGGCGGCGACCTGCATCACCACTACTCCGGCTCCATCTACGCCGAGCAGTACCTGGCCTGGGTCGACAAGCAGCGCTACTGCATCGACAAGATTAGCTACAAGATCGAAACCCGGCCGGAGGTGATCGACGCCGAGCGCGCCAAAGCGATCAAAGATCGGGTCTGCCTGAGCGCGGCCGACCTGATCGCCAACGATGGGGTCTATCGCGAGCTGCTGCAACGCTGGTCGACCAAGGACTACGCCAACCACGGCGCGATCCAGCCGCCGCCGGACACACTGTTTTTCGACACCTTCGACTACTTCAATCCGGTTTCGAAGGACAACATCAACGAAGGCCTGCAATCGCTGAAACAGCGCGCCATCCTGGAAAACCTCGGCTACATCGAAACCACCCTGCTGCGCGCGCCGAGCCGCGTGAACCCGGCTTTCGACCAGCAGATCCAGCAGAGCCAGCCGACGAGCGACAACGCCGCGCTGACCTTTCAGCTGGCCGCGTTGACCGACGCGCTGGAACAGGACGCCGGCTTCCGCCAGGATGTCGGCAAGTACGTCGCCAAGGTTGAAGCGGCCAGCGCCGGCGTCGACGACGCCCAGTTCACGATGCGCTATCAGGCCTTCGTGACGCGCCTGAAAGCGCCGTCGGAAGTGTTCTCGTCGATGCTGTCCGGCTTCAAGGCGGCCAGCCAAAGCCCGCTGATCGTCGGCGTCAACATCGTCGGCGCCGAGAATCAGGACGTGGCGATGCGCGACTACGCGCTGCACATGCAAATGTTCAAATTCCTGAAAACGCGCTACCCGGACGTCAAACTGTCGCTGCACGCCGGCGAACTGGCGCTCGGCATGGTGCCGCCGGAAGGATTGACCTTCCACATCCGCGACGCCGTCAACGTCGCCGGCGCCGGTCGCATCGGCCACGGCATCGACCTCGCGCACGAGCCGGACGCGCCGGCCATCATGAAAACCATGCGCGAGCGCGGCATCGCCGTCGAGGTCAACCTGACCAGCAACGAGTTCATCGCCGGCGTCGCCCACGCCGCCCATCCGGTCACCCTGTACCGCAAATACCGCGTGCCGTTCGTGATCTCGACCGACGACGCCGGCGTCTCGCGCAACAACCTGTCGAACGAATACGTGCTGTTCGCCAGCCGCTACCGCACCGACTACCCGGAGCTGAAAAAACTCTCCTACGACAGCCTGCGCTACGCCTTCCTGGCCGACGCCGATAAAAAGCGCCTGATCCGCCAGCTCGACACGCGCTTCGCCAAATTCGAAGCGGCCATCGCGGAATTGGAGCGCGGCCGCAAGCGGCGCTAGAAGCGGTCTCCGGCGCGCTGGCGCCGGATAGTTGATGTGGCGGGGCGGAACACGGAGCCGAGTCATGAAAAAACTGCTATCGATGTTGGTACTGCTCGGCGCCGCGCTCGACGCCGGCGCATGGGGCGGCGACGGCCACCGCATCGTCGGCGCGATGGCCGACCAGCTGATTGAAAACTCGAACGCGCAACGGCACGTCGCGGCCCTGCTGGCGCCGGGCGAGAGCCTGGAAACGATCTCCATGTGGGCCGACTGCGCCAAGGGCGACTACTGCGGCCCGAAGACGCCGGACATGCGGGCCTACATTCGCGCCAATCCACAGCACGGCGAATACCACTACGCCGACATCCCGTTCCAGAACCCGCGTTACCGCGACGGCGCCATCGGGAGCGCCAGGAACGACATCGTGCAAACGCTCAAGCAGGCCATCGCCGTCTTGCAGGGCAAGGGCGACTCCGTATCGAACCCGCACCATTTCACGCCGCGCCAGGCGCTGATGTTGATCGTCCACCTGACGGCCGACATCCACCAGCCGCTGCATGTGGGCGTCGGCTATGTAGAGAAAAGCGGTGTCGGCAAGGACGGCGCCTTCGTTATCCCACAGGACAAGCGCCAGATCGACGGCATCCAAATCTTCAACACGCGCGGCGGCAACGACTTGCTGATCGAAGATGGCGGGGCAGACGGCGGCAAGGCCAAAAACGGCCCGCGCTCCTTCCATGTGTATTGGGATATCAAGACGGTCGACTACGCGATGCGCGCCGTCGCCGCCGGCACGCCGCAGCAATTCGCATCGGCTGTCTTCGCAGAGACACCCAAGATCGCCGCCAACACCGGCGACCCGGTCAGCTGGCCGTATCAGTGGGCCGACGACGCGCTGCGCGCGTCGAAGCTGGCGCACGCCGGTCTGGCGCCGGGGAAGATGAGCGAACAAACCAACCGCAAGGGCGAGCGCCGCGAGGTGTGGGCGCTGGCGCTGCCGCCGG
>JACMLV010000702.1 GCA_014379395.1 Burkholderiaceae bacterium | reverse complement strand
GCAGTTCGGCGCGGTAGTCCGGATGGGCGCAGTTGTCGATGATGAGCGGCGCGCGTTCGCGCGGCGCCAGTCCGCGCAAATCCGCCAGGCCCCATTCGGACACCAGCACATCGACGTCGTGCTCGGTGTGGTCGACGTGGGTCACCATCGGCACCACGCTCGAGATGCTGCCGTTCTTGGCCACCGACTTGCTCACGAAGAAAGAGATGTGGGCGTTGCGCGCGAAGTCGCCCGAGCCGCCGATACCGTTCATCATGTGGGTGCCGCCGACGTGGGTCGAGTTGACGTTGCCGTAGATGTCGAATTCGAGCGCGGTGTTCAGGGCGATGATGCCGAGCCGGCGCGCGATCTCGGGATGGTTGCTGATCTCTTGCGGGCGCAACACGATCTTCGAGCGGTAGTGCTCGAGGTTATTCATGAACTTGTCGTGCATGGCCGGCGACAGCGTGACCGAAGCGGCCGAGGCGAACCTCAGCTGGCCCGAATCGAGCAGTTCGATGGCGCTGTCTTGCAGCACTTCCGAATACATGCTGAGGTTGCGGAACGGCGAATCGATCAGGCCGTGCAACACCGCGTTGGCGATGGTGCCGATGCCGGCCTGCAAAGGCAAGAGTTCCGGCCCCATGCGCCCGGCCTTCACCTCCCCTTCCAGAAACTTGATCACATGGCCGGCGATGGCGTCGGTCTCGTCGTCCGGCGGCAGGATGTTGGACGGGCTGTCCGGGCTGTCGGTGATGACGATGGCGGCGATGCGCTCGGGGTCGATCTGGATCGAGCCGACGCCGATGCGCTGGTCGGCGCGCACCAGCGGGATCGGTTCGCGCCCCGGGCGGTCGGCCGGGATATAGATGTCGTGGAAGCCCTCCAGGGCCAGCGGGGCCGAGGTGTTGAGCTCGATGATCACCTGGCGCGCCTGCAAGGCGAAGTTGGCCGAATTGCCCACCGACATGGTCGGGATGATGGCGCCCTCTTCCGTGATGGCGGCCGCCTCGATGACGGCGATGTCGACCGGCGCCAGCGTGTGCGCGCGCAGCTGCTCGGCGGTCTCGGACAGGTGCTGGTCGATGAACATGACCTCGCCGGCGTTGATCTTGCGGCGCAGCGCCGCGTCGGCCTGGAACGGCAGGCGGCGCGCCACCAGGCCGGCGGCGGCCATCATGCCGTCGCTGTCGTTGCCGAGCGAGGCGCCGGTCATCAAGGTCAGGCTGAGCGGCTCCTTGCGGGCGCGCTCGACGAGCGCGAGCGGCATCGCCTTGGCGTCGCCGGCCTTGGTGAAGCCGCTCATGCCGACGGTCATGCCGTTTTGAAACAGACGCGCCGCCTGCTCGGCGGTCATGACTTTGTTCAACAATCCGGGGCGGCGGATACGGTCCTGATAGCTTGATGTGCTCATGATTATTACTGAGATGGATTTCTGTTATGGGTTTCCAGTATAAAATTCCGAAAACATTCCATGCATGAATTAAATTCGCATCATCGAGTCGGGTTTTTCATACTTGGAGAAACGGTGGAACCCTTGGATATCCGATCTCTACGCTATTTCGTTGAAACCGTGCGCCTCAACAGCTTCACCCAGGCCGCCGAGGCGCTGCACGTGACCCAATCGACCATCAGCAAGATGGTGCGCCAGCTGGAGGACGAGGTCGGCGCGCAACTGCTGATCCGCGACGGGCGCAAGCTGAGCCTGACCGACACCGGTCGCATCGTCTACGCGCACGGCCAGGACATGCTGGCCTCGATGCGCCAGCTGAACCGGGAGGTGCGCGACACCCAGGCGCTGCGGCGCGGCACGCTGGCGGTCGGCATCCCGCCGATGATCAATTTGCTGCTCACGCCCGCGCTCAAGGCGTTTCGCGAGCGCCACCCGGACATTACGATGCTGTTGCAGGAAAACACCGGCCCGGCCATCGAGCGCATGGTCGCCGCCGGCGAACTGGAGATCGGCCTGACGGTGCTGCCGTTCGAGCCGACGCTGCAACTGGTGGCGCGCGAAATCGCCAGCTACCCGATCTGGGCGGTGGCGGCGGCCGGCACCTTCCAGAGCGGGCGCACCGAGCTGCCGGTGAAAGCGCTGCGCGAGCTGCCGCTGGTGCTACTGAAGGACGATTTCGCGTTGACGCGCACGCTGCGCCGCACCTTCGGCGAGGCCGGCTTCGAGCCGAGGATCGCGGCCCAGAGCGGGCAATGGGACTGGCTGGTGGCGATGGCCTCGGCCGGGCTCGGCGTGGCGCTGCTGCCCGAACCGTTCATCGGCCGCCTGGCCACCGAGCGCCTGGAGGCGGTGCGCATCGTCGAGCCGGAGATCG
>JACMLV010000701.1 GCA_014379395.1 Burkholderiaceae bacterium | reverse complement strand
TTCGTTATCCCCAAAGGGCAACCCAACGTTGAAGACGCTGCTAGCGGTGTTGAAGTCTGTCGGGATGCGCTTGTCGGTCGAGCCGGAAAAACGTGCTCAGGTTTAGAAAACTTGGATATTCTGGGAAGATCAGTTTGGGAGGGAAATGTGATCTATCCGCTAATTTCTGATGCCGGTAAAACGTGGTCAGTCCCCTATTTACGCGTCGAGGAAACGATCAAGGAATCGCGTGATCTATTATTCGCTATTTTTCTTATTTTTTATTTTGGTGGCCATGACAGCTATGCAAAACCAACACCACCAGACTGCCAAGCAATAGAATAATGCAAGTGCGCTTGCCGTAAATCCCATAGGATTTTTCGTGATAAGGCCATAGATGAGCGTAGTTCCGGCCATGCCGATTAGTGCCAAAGATGCGCGAAGAGCCTTGGGTTGGCACCAACTATGGCAATTTTCAAAGTCTCCTTTGGCTAGATTACCAATGCGGCCAGGGGATTTGCTGCCAATAAATAGCAATATAGTAACGATGAATAGGAGAAAGAGGCTAAACCCAAAGCCTGAAACCAAAGAAAATAGCGTAAGCGGTACAGTGGATGTGCCTGAGACGAAAACCAATGCCGTGAGCAAAGTGCCGATGCTTATCCATTGAGCTACTGTTTTTGCTTGAAATGCGCTTAGTAGTGTTTGAAGTGTTGTTAATAAATTCATTTTTCTTCGCCTTATTTTCCTGAAAATATCTGCAGCTTTACTTCAGCAGATGAATTGCTTCATCGATCATATTTAAACTTAACGTTGTGATTTATATAGGCGTTTAGGCCGTCGCCGCTACTAGCAAGTTGCTTCATTTTTTCTACATGGTGCTGTCCTGCGATAGCATAGCTGTAAGTGTAAGGTTTAGGCGCGCCGTTAAACCAAACAATAATAGAAGCTGCGGAAATTTCGTAGCCAACAACCCCTGAGTCGTTGTTTATGTCTGCATACTGTTGCATTGTTTTTCCTTTGGTTATTTATTAAGTCTATAATGTAAATTTTAATATCGCACTTAAAACCGGTTGGATTCATCCTATCTTAATTGGTAACTGTGATTCATTTGGGGACGTAGCGAAATTCATATTGGTTACTTCATTGCTACTCAGTGATTAATTGTTTGGTTTCAAGAATATCTCTAAATATTGCAATGTGTCAACGCATAATTTAATTATTTGATATTAATGATGTTTGTGGATTTACTCCCGCTGGTGTGGCGGCTTGTCACTCAAACACAGCAAGATGAAAGCGATCAAGTTTGCCCTCGTTTGGAATCGATAGACGAAAAAAAGCCATCGAATCGCTTCGATGGCTTTTTCAATGATGAGCATCGCCCGATTGCCGGCGGCGCGCATTTCAAGCGCCGTCGGCATTCCCCGCGAAGGCGGGAAACCCCGGCAACGTCTAACAGGTTTTACTTCCCGCCAAACTCGATAATGGCCTGATTGACGGCCAGGCTCTCGCCCGGTTTCGCCATCAGCTTGCCGATCACGCAGTCTTGCTCGGCGCGCAGGATGTTTTCCATCTTCATCGCTTCGATCGTGGCCAGCTTCTCGCCGGCCTTGACCACTTGGCCTTCGCCGACGACCAGCTCGGTCAGCAGGCCCGGCATCGGCGACAGCAGGAAACGCGACAGATCCGGCGGCGCCTTGTGCAGCATCAGCGCCTGCAGTTTGGCTGCCGCCACGCCGAGCACCTTGATGTCGGCCTGGGTGCCCCAGTGCGACAGGCGGTAGTCGACGCCGACGCGCTCGGCTTGCATCGAGAACGGCTCGCCGTTGACGGTGCCGCGGATGATCAGCTGGCCGAATTTCCAGTCGCTGACCAGGTCGTAGTCCTTGTTGTCGTGCTTGATGCGCATGCCGCCGTTGAACGCGCTGACGGTGACCGGATGGCTTTCGCCGCCGATCAGGACGATGAAGTCGTTTTCCGGCACGTAGTGGTGGCCCGGCAGCTGGCCCGAGGTCGAGGCGTTGCGCTCCAGATGCTTGCGGTGGATGAAGGCGGCCACCGTGATCAGCAGTTGCGGCTCGTCGTGCGCCAGGTCGGCGGCGACAAAACCCTTCGGATACTGCTCGCCGATCAGGCCGGTGTTGAACGTGCCCGACACGAAGCCCGGGTTTTGCAGCAGGGCGGCGTGGAAGGCGATGTTCGAGCTGACGCCGCGGATGGCGAAGCTGTTCAGGGCGTCGCGCATGCTGGCGATGGCTTCCAACCGGGTCGGCGCGTGCACGATCAGCTTGGCGATCATCGGGTCGTAGAACATCGAGATCTCGGCGCCCTCGTAGACACCGGTGTCGACGCGCACCTTGCCGGGGATTTCTTCCGGCGGACGGTAGGTGACGAGGCGGCCGGTCGATGGCAGGAAGTTGCGCGCGGCGTCTTCCGCGTTGACGCGGCATTCGATGGCCCAGCCGTCGAGTTTCAATTCGTCCTGGCCGAACGAGAGCTTCTCGCCGGCGGCGACGCGGATCATCTGCTCGACCAGGTCGACGCCGGTGATGAATTCGGTCACCGGATGCTCAACTTGCAGGCGGGTGTTCATTTCCAGGAAGTAGAATTCGCGGCCCTTGCCGACGACGAATTCGACCGTGCCGGCGCTCTGGTATTGCACCGCGCGCGCCAGTGCGACGGCTTGCTCGCCCATCGCTTTGCGGGTGGCGGCGTCGAGGAACGGGCTTGGCGCCTCTTCGATGACTTTTTGGTGGCGGCGTTGCAGCGAGCACTCGCGCTCCCACAGGTAGACCAGGTTGCCGTGGGCGTCGCCCAGCACCTGGATTTCGATGTGGCGCGGTTCTTCGATGAATTTCTCGATGAACACGCGGTCGTCGCCGAAGCTGTTGCGCGCTTCGTTGGTGCAGGACTGGAAGCCTTCGTGCGCTTCGGTCGCGTTGAACGCGACGCGCAGGCCCTTGCCGCCGCCGCCGGCGGACGCCTTGATCATCACCGGGTAGCCGATGCCGTTGGCGATTTCCACCGCTTGCTCGGGGCTCTTGATGACGTCGGTGTAGCCGGGAATGGTCGACACGCCGGCGGCCATCGCCAGTTTCTTCGAGGCGATCTTGTCGCCCATCGACTCGATCGCGTGCTTTTTAGGGCCGATGAAGATGATGCCTTCTTTTTCCAGGCGGTCGCAGAAGTCCGAGTTCTCCGACAGGAAGCCGTAGCCGGGATGCACCGCTTCGGCGCCGGTCTGCTTGCAGGCGGCGATGATTTTCTCGACCACCAGGTAGGAGTCTTTAGATGGCGCGGCGCCGATGAAGACGGCTTCGTCGGCCATCGACACGTGGCGCGCGTCGCGGTCCGCTTCCGAGTACACGGCGACGGTCTTGATGCCCATCTTTTGGGCGGTCTTGATGACGCGGCAGGCGATTTCGCCGCGGTTTGCGATCAGAATTTTCTTGAACATGGTCTATTTTTCTCCGTTGCTCAGAGCGGGATGTTGCCGTGCTTGCGCCACGGATTCTCGAGTTTCTTGCCTTTCAACATGGCCAGCGAGCGGCAGATGCGCTTGCGCGTCTCGTGCGGCATGATGACGTCGTCGATGAAGCCCAGCTTGCCCGCGATGAACGGGTTGGCGAACTTCTGGCGGTATTCCTCGGTGCGCTCGGCGATCTTCTCGGCGTCGCCGATGTCCTTGCGGAAGATGATCTCGACGGCGCCCTTCGGGCCCATCACGGCGATTTCGGCCGACGGCCAGGCGAAGTTGACGTCGCCGCGCAGGTGCTTGGACGACATCACGTCGTATGCGCCGCCGTAGGCTTTGCGGGTGATCAGGGTGACCTTCGGCACGGTGCATTCGGCGTAGGCGTACAGCAGCTTGGCGCCGTGCTTGATGATGCCGCCGTATTCCTGGGCGGTGCCCGGCATGAAGCCCGGCACGTCGACCAGCGTCACGACCGGGATGTTGTAGGCGTCGCAGAAGCGCACGAAGCGCGCGGCCTTGATCGACGATTTGATGTCGAGGCAGCCGGCCAGCACCAGGGGCTGGTTGGCGACGATGCCGACGGTCTGGCCTTCCATGCGGGCGAAGCCGATCAGGATGTTTTTCGCGTAGTCCGGTTGCAGTTCGAAGAAGTCGCCGTCGTCGACGATCTTGACGATTAGTTCCTTCATGTCGTACGGCTTGTTCGGGTTGCTCGGCACCAGGGTGTCGAGCGACATGTCGATGCGGTCGGCGGTGTCGCTGGTTTCGCGGATAGGTGGCTTCTCGCGGTTGTTCAGCGGCAGGTAGTCGAAGAAGCGGCGCAGCATCAACAGCGCGTCGACGTCGTTTTCGAACGCCAGGTCGGCCACGCCGGAGGTGCTGGTGTGGGTCACGGCGCCGCCCAGTTCCTCGGCGGTCACTTCCTCGTGGGTCACGGTCTTGACCACTTCGGGGCCGGTGACGAACATGTAGGAGGTGTCCTTGACCATGAAGATGAAGTCGGTCATGGCCGGGCTGTACACGGCGCCGCCGGCGCACGGGCCCATGATCATCGAGATTTGCGGCACCACGCCGGAGGCCATCACGTTGCGCTGGAACACGTCGGCATAGCCGCCCAGGGAGGCCACGCCTTCCTGGATGCGGGCGCCGCCCGAGTCGTTCAGGCCGATCACCGGCGCGCCGACTTGCATCGCGTGGTCGAGGATCTTGCAGATTTTTTCAGCGTGGGCGCCGGAGAGGGCGCCGCCGAACACGGTGAAGTCTTGCGAGAAGACGAACACCATGCGGCCGTTGATGGTGCCGTAGCCGGTCACCACGCCGTCGCCGGGGATTTTTTGGTCGGCCATGCCGAAGTCCGTGCAGCGGTGTTCGACGAACATGTCCCATTCTTCGAAAGAATCGGCGTCGAGCAGCAGCTCGATGCGCTCGCGCGCGGTGAGCTTGCCTTTGCTGTGCTGGGACGCGATGCGGTTTTCGCCGCCGCCCAGTCGGGCCAATTCGCGCTTTTCTTCCAGCTGACGAATGATGTCGTGCATGAATGACTCCCTTGATATCAAATTATTAAAGCGCCGCGCCGCGACCTAGGCCGCGGCGCGAGCGCCAAGATGAAAACTGCTGGCCCGCTACTTCAGGCGTCGTTGCCGCGTAGGGTGGGCACAACAGCGGTGCCCGCCCTACGGATTCAGGCGTCGCCGCCGAAATGCGTCAACAGCAGATGCGCCGCGGCGGTCGGGGTGATGCTGGCCCCGGCCACCTTGTCGGTTACCGCCTGCAACTCGCGCGCGACGGCCGGATGTTCCCGGAAGCGCTGCTGCAAGCCTTGTTCGATGAGCGTCCACATCCAGGTCAACGCCTGGTGGCGGCGCTTGGCATCGAACTCGCCGGCGGCCGTCATGGTTTCCCGGTGACGGACGATGGCATCCCACACTTGCGCGATGCCGTAGCCGGTCATCGCGCTTGTTTTCAGCACCGGCACCTGCCAGTGTTTCGACGCCGGGCGCAGCATGTGCAGCGCCGAGCGCATTTGGCCTACGGCCAGGTCGGAAGCGTTGGCGTCGATGTCGGCCTTGTTATAGACCACCATGTCGGCCAGCTCCAGAATTCCCTTTTTGATCGCCTGCAGGTCGTCGCCCGCATTCGGCAGTTGCAGCACCACATAAACGTCGGTCATGCCGGCCACCGCAGTCTCGCTCTGACCGACGCCGACCGTCTCGACGATGATGACGTCGAAGCCGGCCGCCTCGCAGGCCAAGAGCGCCTCGCGGGTCTGGCGCGCCACCCCGCCCAGCGCGCCGCGCGCGGGCGAGGGGCGAATAAACGCTTCCTCGCGCTGCGACAGCTTTTCCATGCGGGTCTTGTCGCCCAGGATCGAGCCGCCGGTCAGGGACGAGGAGGGGTCGATGGCCAGCACGGCGACGCGCTGGCCCTGTTCGATCAAGGCCATGCCGAGCGCCTCGATGAAGGTCGATTTGCCCACGCCCGGCACGCCGGAGATGCCGACCCGGATCGCGTGGCCGGTGTGCGGCATCAGCGTCTCGAGCACGGCCTGGGCGCGCAGTTGATGGTCGAGCCGGCTCGACTCGATCAGCGTGATGGTCTTGGCCAGCGCGCGCCGCTCGCGGCGCAGCACGCCCTCGACCAGCGCGGCGTCGGCCGCCGGCAGCACCGGATGAAGCGGATGCAGCAAATTCGCCATGAAGCTTAGGCCGCCTTGAGGGCGTCGCGGATATGGCCCAGCACTTCTTCCGCGCACTGCGGAATCGCGGTGCCGGGGCCGAAGATGCCCTTCACGCCGGTGGCGTACAGGCCGTCGTAGTCCTGCGCCGGCACCACGCCGCCGACGAAGACGACGATGTCCGAGCCGCCTTGGGCGCGCAGCGCTTCGATCAGGGCCGGCACCAGCGTCTTGTGGCCGGCGGCCAGGGTCGAGATGCCGACCGCGTGGACGTCGTTTTCAATCGCCTGGCGCGCCGCTTCCTCCGGCGTCTGGAACAGCGGGCCGATGTCGACGTCGAAGCCGAGGTCGGCGAACGCGCTGGCGACGACTTTGGCGCCGCGGTCGTGGCCGTCCTGGCCCAGCTTGGCGACCATCAGGCGCGGGTGGCGGCCTTGATCAAGGGCGAAGGCGGCGATCTGTTCCTTCAGGCGGGCCCAGTTGGCGTCGTCGTCGAAGCCGGCGCCGTAGACGCCGGACACGCTTTGGATGGTGGCGCGGTGGCGGCCGTAGACTTTTTCCAGCGCGTCGGAGATCTCGCCGACGGTGGCGCGCAGGCGGGTCGCCTTGATGGCCAGGTCGAGCATGTTGCCCTCGCCGCTTTCGGCGGCGGCGGTCAGCGCGGTCAGCGCGGCGGTGACGGCGGCGGTGTCGCGCGCGGCGCGGATCTGGGTCAGGCGTTCGACCTGGGCTGCGCGCACGACGGTGTTGTCGATCTCGCGCGTTTCCATCGGGTCTTCCTTGGCCAGCTTGTACTTGTTGACGCCGACGATGACGTCCTTGCCGGAGTCGATGCGGGCCTGCTTTTCGGCGGCCGAGGCTTCGATCTTCAGTTTCGCCCAGCCCGATTCGACGGCCTGCGTCATGCCGCCCATCGCCTCGACTTCCTCGATGATCTTCCAGGCCTCGTCGGCCATGTCGTTGGTCAGCTTCTCCATCATGTAGGAGCCGGCCCAAGGATCGACGACGTTGGTGATGTGGGTTTCTTCCTGGATGATCAGCTGGGTGTTGCGCGCGATGCGCGAGGAAAACTCGGTCGGCAGCGCGATCGCCTCGTCGAGCGAGTTGGTGTGCAGCGACTGGGTGCCGCCGAACACGGCCGCCATCGCCTCGATGGTGGTGCGCACGACGTTGTTGTACGGGTCTTGCACGGTGAGCGACCAGCCGGAGGTCTGGCAGTGGGTGCGCAGCATCATCGACTTCTGGGTCTTCGGCTCGAATTCCTTCATGATGCGCCACCACAGCAGGCGCGCCGCGCGCAGCTTGGCCACTTCCATGTAGAAGTTCATGCCGATGGCGAAGAAGAAGGACAGGCGGCCGGCGAAGTCGTCCACGCCCATGCCGGAGGCGATCGCGGTGCGCACGTATTCTTTGCCGTCGGCCAGCGTGAAGGCCAGCTCCAGCGCCTGATTCGCGCCGGCTTCCTGCATGTGGTAGCCGGAGATCGAGATCGAGTTGAACTTCGGCATGTTCTGCGCGGTGTAGCCGATGATGTCGGCGATGATGCGCATCGACGGCGTAGGCGGATAGATGTAGGTGTTACGCACCATGAATTCTTTGAGGATGTCGTTCTGGATCGTGCCGGCCAGCTTGTCCTGCGAGACGCCTTGCTCCTCGGCGGCGACGACGTAGCCGGCCAGCACCGGCAGCACGGCGCCGTTCATGGTCATCGAGACCGACACCTTGTCGAGCGGGATGCCGTCGAACAGGATCTTCATGTCCTCGACCGAGTCGATCGCCACGCCGGCCTTGCCGACGTCGCCGGTCACGCGCGGATGGTCGGAGTCGTAGCCGCGGTGGGTGGCCAGGTCGAAGGCGACCGAGACGCCCTGGCCGCCGGCGGCGAGCGCCTGGCGGTAGAACGCGTTCGATTCCTCGGCGGTCGAAAAGCCGGCGTATTGGCGGATGGTCCAGGGCCGCGCGGCGTACATGGTCGCTTGCGGGCCGCGCAGAAATGGCTCGAAACCGGGCAGCGTGTCGGTATAAGGCAGGTCCTTGATATCGGCGGCCGTATAGAGCGGCTTGATTGTGATGCCCTCGGGCGTCACGAAATCGAGATTGGCAACATTATTGGCCGGGGCCGATTTGGCGGCGGCCTTGTTCCAAGCTTCCAGCGTGGGTATTGCCGGAGCAGCAGCACTAGGTTTAGTCATCTGTGAACTTTCTGGTGTTAATTAAAGTTGCGACGATTGTACAGCCCTGCCGCCGAATTTTGAATGGCCGTTTTGGCACGGTCCGGCCTTGCGGCCCCAGCAAAAAAGCCGATTTGGCGGACCGCCGCGGCGGCCTAAAAAGCCGGCCGAAAACGGCCTGCCGGCGGCCTTTTGGAGCCGGGTTGGAAATTTTGTAAATCGTTTTTCGAAGGCCCTTCGCGCAATTGACGCGGTTCGCGCCGATGGTCAAGCGCGATTTATCGAATCAAATGAGAATATTATATAAACACTTATAAATCAAGCACTTGCATAATTACGGTATGAATAGCGTAGTTCGCGCGGAAAAATTGATCGCCGAATAGTTATTGCATGCCTTATCGATAGCGCGCCGCGGCGGAGGGCGTATCGCTTAAATACGTGTGATTGCAATATTTGCAATTTGAGCGGGCTCGGGAGTGGGGGTTTTCGGCGCCTTTGGCGCGGCAATTGGGCGCGCGGAAGGGCAAGTACTACAGTAATCGCAAATCGTTACAATGCAGCGAATTTCCCACAGCATAAAATGCTGCATCGCCGCATTTTTTCGATAAGCCAGCCATAATTCTCCTATGGCGCCGCATGGAAAATTGAATGGCGGGCGTCTTCGCGTTACGCCGGCGCGGCCATTTTTCCAATGCGAATGGCCGATAGCTTTTCAAATGTAAGGTGAATGTAAGAATTAGTAACTTGGCGAGTGTTGGTTTGAATTGGCGGAATAGGAGAAGTCATTTCCTTTCAGATCGCGCGGCCGCTCACTTGCACCGCCAGGCCGCCCAATCGCGCCGACTTGTCGACCCGCACGTCGAGCTGGTGGACGGCGGCGATGCGGCGCACGATCGACCAGCCCAGGCCGCTGCCGCTGGCGTTGGTGCCGGTCACGCGGAAGAAGCGCTCGCCGAGCCGGGCGCGCTCGGCGTCAAGCAGGCCCGGCCCGCTGTCCTCGATGCGCAGCACGATATTGTTGCCGGCGCCGGCGGCGCGGCGCAGATCGACCAGCACGCGCGCGCCGGGCGGGCTGTAGCGCAAGGCGTTGTCGGCCAGGTTACGCAGCAGCACCGCCAGCAGCGTCTCCTCGCCTTCGATCAGGCAGCTCTCGGCCGCCTCCAGTTCCAGCGTCTGGCCGTTGGCGAGCGCCTTGGGCGCCAGCTCGGCCAGCACGCGCCGCGCCACCGCGCCCAGGTCGACGGCGGCCATGGTCAGCGCGGCCTCGGCCTCCAGGCGCGACAGGGTCAG
>JACMLV010000700.1 GCA_014379395.1 Burkholderiaceae bacterium | reverse complement strand
GTGGCCGCCGCCGCCGCGCCTTTGACCGCGTTCCAGCGCGCGCTGACGGCGCTGCCGAGCATGCGTTTCGGCGCCACGGTCGGCTACAGTGCGCGGCGCGACGACTCGGACGAGGGCTCGAGCAAGCAGAGCGGACTCGAAACCACGCTGACGGGCAAGGGCAGCGGCTACATCTGGCAGCCCTATATCGCGCGCTATGTCTGCACCGCCAACGCCCGCCTGTCGTACGACAAGATGCAAGCGGACGGCGACGCGACCGTGGGCAGGGCCGTCAACCTGACGGGCGCGGCGCAACTGATGGTGCTGTCGCTGTCGAACTATCCGTTCGAGGCGCACTACTCGCGCATCGACAGTCGCAGCACCACCGACCTGGCCACGGGCCAGCGCTACGCCGGCCAGAGTTACGGCTTTTCCCAGTCCTACATCGCGCCCGGCTACAACTTCGGCGGCGGCTGGGATCGCAGCACCCAGAACGAGGGCCGCGACCGCCAGGACACGCTGCGTCTGAACGCCGACCACAGCGACGAGTTGCAGCGCGTCCAGGCGCTGGCCAACATCACGCGCAACAGCCACCTGGAAGAGGGCAGGGGGCAGTCCGCGCGGCAGTCCAATTTCTCGCTGATGCACAACATCACGCCGAGCGACACCGTCACGCTCGACAACATCGCCAGCGTCAACCAGTCCGACTACCGTCTGCTCCAGGGCAGCAGCGTGACGCGCTCGACGCAGCTGAGCAGCGTCGCCTTCTGGCGCCCCGAGGAGGTCGAGGCCACGCTGGTGGGCGGGGTGCGCCTGTTGTCGGTGCAAAGCCGCGCGCGCGGCATGGATGAGCTGATGCGGGAGACGAGCAGCCGCAACGGCAACGCCAATGTCAACCTCGGCGCCAGCTACGATGGGATCGAGTTCACCCGCTTGAACGCGTCGTTCAACCTGAACACGAACGACAGCGACGGTGTGCGCCAGAGCAGCACGAGCCAGTCGCTGGCGGCCAGCTACCAGCCCGATCCGATGATGCTGGGCAAATCGTCCTACTACTGGGGCACCGGCGCCTCGGTCAGCCGCAGGGCCGGCCTGGAGTCCTCGCGCGAGGCGACGCTGCAGGCGAGCCACGGCCTGAGCCGCAATGTCGCGCTGGAATCGGGCTCCGACATCGGCCTGGGCGTCAATCAGAGCCTGGCCCTGGCCGCCCGCAGCGCCACCAGCGCCGAGCGCAACGCGCTCGCCAACATCAACAACGCCAGCGGGGTCGGCGCCGTCAATGCCGACGGTGTCAGAAAGCAAATCTCGCACAGCGCCTCGGCGTCGTGGAGCGCGGCCGGCGAATCCGGGGCGATGTCGGCGCAACTGGGCGCCAACGATTCGCGCTCGCTCGGCGTGGCGCGCGAATTCTATCAGTCGGTCAACCTGCAGTTGTCGAGCAACGTGGCGTCCGGCCCGAGCTCGGCGTGGGCCGGCAACCTGACCGTGCAGGTGAGCCGGCAGAGCGCGCTCAATGTGGCCAAGCTCGATCCCGGTGGGCAGGTCGTCGACGCCGGCCCGAGGACGGTCACCAGCACCGATTCGTCCGGCACGCTCAGCTACCAGCAGCAGCGCCTGTTCGGGCTGCGCAACCTGCGCCTGGCGTCCGATCTGCGCCTCAATGCCCAGGCCCTGCTGCCCATGTTCGGCGGCCCGCAGGACCAGGAGATGGCCGCCTGGGACACCCGCTTCAATTACATGATCGGCCGCACCCAGCTGCGCCTGACCTTCCTGTTGGCGCGCACCGCCACGCCGGTGACCGGCCGCGACCAAAACGGCGCCGCCTATGGCACGCGGATTGCTAGGGTGAATAAGTCGATCGCCATCTCCATATCGCGGGCGATCGGCGACCTGTAAGATGCAAGGTTTTTTACATATTGTTAGAAAGGTGGACTGAAATGTTGCTGCTAAAGAAATACGGCGCCGCCATCAGGCGGGCGCTGTTGGTCATGATGGTCCTCGCCGTCGGTCTGGCCGACATCCAGCCGGCGCGCGCCGAGTACGGCGACGTCGTCATCAACAACTACTCCGATGGCGCCGGCATGCGCCCGGCCGTGTTTCCGCACTGGTTCCACCGGATCCGCTTCCGCTGCAAGGTCTGCCATGCCGACCTGGGCTTTAAATTCAAGGCCGGCGGCAACGAGATCAACATGGTCAAGATCATCGACGGCCAGTTCTGCGGCGCCTGCCACAACGGCAACATCGCCTGGTCGGTGGAAAACTGCAACCTGTGTCACTCGGGCAAGCCGGGCACGCCGACCCAGGTGCACCTGAGCACCATCAGTTCGCTGGCCGCGCCCGCGCAATCCCAGACTCAACCCAAGAAATAAGGAGCGGCCATGACGATTTTTACAGCATTGCGCGCCACCTTCCTGCTGGCGCTGGCCGCCGCCGGCGCCGCCCACGGCGCCGAACCGAACGGCAAGGCGATCTACGAGGCCACCTGCGTCGGCTGCCACGCCAGCGGCGTGCTGGGCGCGCCCAAGCT
>JACMLV010000699.1 GCA_014379395.1 Burkholderiaceae bacterium | reverse complement strand
GAGCGCGCGCGCGCCCAGGCTGCCGCCGACGACCAGGATGCGCAGCACGCCGGTGCGGCCGCCGAAGCGCAGCGCCGGCGCGCTCAGGTCGAGAATCTCCTGGCGCACCGGGTTGCCGGTCACCTCGGCCTTGGCGGCGGCCTTGCCGAAATCGGCCGGGAAACCGAAGCAGACCTTGCTCGCCAGCGGCGTCAGCACCTTGTTCGACAGCAGCAGCGCGGCGTCGGCATTGACCAGCACCAGCGGCACGCCGGCCGCGCGCGCCATCAGGCCGCCCGGCACCGTCACGTAGCCGCCCATGCCGAGCACCACGTCGGGCCGGCGCGCGCGGATGAAGCGGCGGCAGGCGAAGAAGCCGGCCAGCAGCTTGACGGCGCCGCCCAGCGTGTGGCGCCAACCCTTGCCGCGCATGCCGGAAAAGTCGATCGCGTCCATCTCGATGCCGTGCCTGGGCACCAGGTTCTGCTCCATGCCGTGCGCAGTGCCGAGCCAGGTCACCGTCCAGCCGCGCGCGCGCATGGTGTCGGCGATCGCCAGGCCGGGGAAGATATGGCCGCCGGTGCCGGCCGCCATGATAAGTAAACGTTTCGCGGTCATAGCCGGCCTCCGCGCATCAGGATGCGGTTTTCGTAATCGATGCGCAGCAAAATCGCCAGCCCGACGCAGTTGATCAGGACGCCGGAGCCGCCGTAGCTCATCAGGGGCAGGGTCAGGCCCTTGGTCGGCAGCAGGCCGAGGTTGACGCCCATGTTGATGAAGGTTTGCACCCCGATCCAGATCGCGATGCCCTTGGCGGTCAGGCCGGCGAAGGTCTGGTCGATGGCGATCGCCTGGCGGCCGATGTCGAAGGCGCGCTTGATGATCCAGTAGAACATCGCGATCACCGCCAGCACGCCGACCAGGCCGAGCTCCTCGCCGATCACGGCCAGCAGGAAGTCGGTGTGCGCCTCCGGCAGGTAGTGCAGTTTTTCGACGCTGCCGCCCAGGCCGACGCCGAACAGCTCGCCGCGCCCGAAGGCGATCAGCGAGTGGGTCAGCTGGTAGGCCTTGTTGAGCGCGTTGTCCTCCTGCCACGGGTCGAGGTAGGCGAAGAAGCGCTCGCGGCGGAATTTCGACAGCGAGATGATGGCCACGAAGATCGACACCAGCACCGCGCCGATGCCGCCGAACCAGATCGCGTTGATCCCGCCGACGAACAGGATGCCCATCGCGATGCAGACGATCACGCCGAAGGCGCCCAGGTCCGGTTCGAGCAGCAGCAGCAGGCCGACCAGGCCGACCGCGCCGGCCATCGGCATGAAGCCCTTGGTCAGCTTGTGCATGTATTCCTGCTTGCGCACCGTGTAGTCGGCCGCGTACAGCACCGCGACCACCTTCATCAGCTCGGACGGCTGCAGGTTGAACACCTTGAGCGAGAGCCAGCGCCGGCCGCCGTTGACCTCGATGCCGATGCCCGGTATCAGCACCAGCACCAGCAGCACCAGGGTGGCGCCGAACAGGTACGGCGCGGCCTTCTGCCAGGCCGCGACGCGCACGCGGAACACCAGCAGGCCGGCGATCAGCGAGATGGCGATGAAGGTCGCCTGGCGGGTCAGGAAGTACGAATTCTTGTATTGGCCGAACTTGGGCGAGTCGGGCAGCGAGATCGAGGCCGAGTACACCATCACCATGCCGAGCAACATCAGCAGCACCGTGACCCAGACCAGCGGCTGGTCGTAGTCCATCATCTTCGACTGCCGCGCGCGGCTGTCCATCGGCTTGCCGGCCGACGATCCCGCGAAGTTCAATGGCAGCGAAAAGCGCATCAGATCTCCTGGCCCCGCTCGAGCGCCAATTCGCGCACGGCGTCGACGAACACCTGGGCGCGGTGGCCGTAGTTCTTGAACATGTCGAAGCTGGCGCAGGCCGGCGACAGCAGCACCGCGTCGCCCGCCTTGGCCAGCGCGCAAGCGCGGCCGACCGCGTCCGGCAGCGTGGCGCAGTCGAACATATCGACGCCGGACGGCT
>JACMLV010000698.1 GCA_014379395.1 Burkholderiaceae bacterium | reverse complement strand
TGCGCCGAATTCGGCTCGGCCAAGCGCTGGCCGGCGGCCCACTTCGGCGCGTTGGCGGCGCGGATTCTGGCGGCCGACCCGGGCGCCCGGATCGTCCTGCTCGGCTCGCCCAAGGAGCGCGACGTGTGCGCCGAGATCGTCGACCGGGTCGGCTCGGCCAATGTGCGCAATCTGGCCGGCGCCACCTCGCTGGCCGAGGCGTTCGCGCTGATCGCGCGCGCCGACGCGGTGGTCGCCAACGATTCCGGCCTGCTGCACGTGGCCTCGGCGCTGAACCGGCCGGTGATCGCGCTGTACGGGCCGACCGACCCGGATCACGCGCCGCCGTTCTCCGACCTGGCCAAGTCGCTCTCGCTGCGCCTCGCATGCGCGCCGTGCCGCCAGCGCGAATGTCCGCTCGGGCATCAGGACTGCATGCAAAAGCTCGGCGCCGAATCGGTGTGGGAGGAATTGCGGCCGATGCTGGCGGCGGGCGCGAAGCGGAGCGCCTGACGCCAGAAGCTGGCGGCTTCTGCGTTTCCCGTAGGGTGGGCGGGGCCGCCGGGGCAGGTTTTTTGTGCCCACGCCGTGCATGCATCCGCGTGGGCACAAAAAACGTGCCCACCCTACGGAATGCCCGCGTTACGCCGGAGCCGGCGCCGTGGCCGGCCGGTCAGCGTTCGGCGCGCTGCCGCGCTTCGCTCAGCAGCATCAACTTCAGGTACTTGTGATAGGTGTGCTCGGTGGCGGCGATCGCCACCAGCAGGCCGGCGCGCCCGTCGAGGAAGCCGCGCTTGAACAGGTAGGAGCGCAGGAAGGCCGACAGGGCGTGGCCGATGGCCGTGCCCAGTCCGCCGCGCTTGCCCTTGGCGAAGGCCTGCTTGGCGCCCAGTTCGGAATACTGGTTCAGCTTGCGCAGATATTCGCCGTCGTCGCGGTAGCTGAAGTGGCGCATCGGCGCGCGCAGGCGGCCGGTCGAGCCGCCGTCGATGATCACGCGCTCGTGCACCAGGTCGGCGGAAAAGCGGCCGGCGTCGCGCCGGAACAGGCGCGTGATGTAGTCCGGATACCAGCCCGAATGGCGCACCACGTAGCCGCAAAAGCTCGACAGGCGCGGCAGCTCGTAGGCGGCGTGCGCGGGCGCGGCCAGCACCGCCTCGATCTCGCTTTGCAGCTGCGGCGTGATGCGTTCGTCGGCGTCGAGCGAGAGCACCCAGTCGCCGTCGGCGGCGTCGAGCGCGCGGTTCTTCTGCGGGCCGAAGCCGGGCCAGTCGGGCGTCTCGATCACGGTCGCGCCAAAGGCGCGGGCGATCGCCACGGTGTCGTCGGTGCTGCCCGAATCGACCACGATCCACTGGTCGGCGAAGGCGACGCTGGCGAGGCAGGCCTGGATGTCGGCCGCTTCGTTCTTGGTGATGATGACGACGGATAGTTTCATGGCGATGAGGCGGCGGCTGATTGGTTTGAAGCGGACGGCTGGCCGCCCGGGCGCAGCGATTGTAAACGACTTTTTCGGCGCCGATGGCGGCGCGGCTGTCTGAGCCGGCCCGAATCCGTTAAAATCGCGCGTTGCGGCGTTGACAATGAATGCCTGGCAATGCGCGCCCCCCACACGACTGAAGGTAAAACCATTTCGATGACAGCAGACAGCCGCGCCTCCGAAGCGCCTCAAGCGAGCGCTGGGCTGGGCACCGACCCGGCCGCGGCGGGACTGCGCCAGCGCCTGCTGGCGGTGGGGCGCTGGTCGGTTCTGGCTTGCCTGTTCGGGTTGCCGTTTTACGGCTACAACAAACCGTTGATCAACCTCTCGCTGGCGCTGGCGCTGCTGTGCAGCCTGTGCGCGCCGCGCCTGCGCGCGCGCTGG
>JACMLV010000697.1 GCA_014379395.1 Burkholderiaceae bacterium | reverse complement strand
CGCGCCGAATTCGTCGACGACGCGCACCTCGACGCCGGTGCGCGGATAGCCGACCGAGGCCAGCAGCTCGGCGTGGCGCGGATGGCGGCGCGCCGCGTGGTGGTGGCGCCCCAGCGCGCAGATCGTCATCGGGCTCTCGCCCTGGCCGTAGATCTGCACCAGGCGCGCGCCGAATTGATCGATGGCCTGCTCCAGGTCGGCGCGATACATCGGCGCGCCGCCGTAGATGATGGTCTTGAGCTGGCGCGTGTCCGGTCGCAGCAGGGCCGCGCTTTGCGCCAGGCGCCGCACCATGGTCGGCGCCGCGAACAAGCTCACGTCCTGGTGCAGCGCGAGCAGGCGCCAGATCTCGGCCGGGTCGAAATGGGCGCTGGCCGGCAGCACGTTGTTGCCGCCCATGGCGATAAAGGGCAGGCCGTACAGCCCGGAGCCGTGCGACATCGGCGCCGCGTGCAGCATGGCGTCGCCCGGCCCGAGCCGGTCGATGTCGGCGAAGTAGCTGAGTGTCATGGCCAGCAGGTTGCGGTGGCTCAGCACGGCGCCCTTGGGCCGGCCGGTGGTGCCGCTGGTGTAGAACAGCCAGGCCGGATCAAGCGGCGCCACGTGCGCCAGCCCGATCTCGCCCGACTCCAGGCCGGCCTGGTAGCTCAGCGCGCGGTACTCCGGGCCGCCGGCCTCGATCACCAGTTCGAGCGTGTCGAGCCGGTACGGCAGCGGCGCCAGCGCGGCCATCAGGTCGGCGCTGGCGAAGCAGATGCGCGCCTGCGCGTTGTCGATGATGTAGGCGCATTCGTCGGCGTGCAACTTGGCGTTGATCGGCACCGCCACCAGCCCGGCGTGCCAGGCGGCGAACAGGACTTCGTAAAACTGCGGGCAGTTGCTCATCGCGATGGCGATGCGCTCGCCCGGCTTGAGGCCGAGCCGGTAGCGCAGGCTGCACGCCATCGCCGCCACGCTGTGGCCCAGCTCGTGGTAGGTGGCGTAGACCTGGTCGTGCACGGTCAGGGCCGGCCGGTCGCCGTGCTCGATGGCCGATTTGACGAGTAATGAGGCGATATTCATGGACTTCACCTTCAATTGCGGTTCATGGTTGCGCGTTGCGATACTGCCGGCGCCCGCTTGACTGGCGGGCACCGGCATGCCGTCAGTTGGCTTTTTCAGGCAGCGGCAGATGCACCCAGTCCTTGTAGAAGGCCTCGATGTTCGGCTCGAACTCGTGCATCACCGGATACCACGGGGTCGGCGCCTCGACGTCGTGCATGGTGCCGCACTCGGGGCAGTAGTACTCGCGGTACACCTGCCAGTTGGTGTCGGGCGCCATCAGGGACGGATACACCTCGTGCATCGCCTCGGCCGTGTCGCGCACGTAGACCAGCGCCTCGAGCTTCCAGTTCTTGCGGTAGTCGCCGAACTCGTGCCCGCATTCGCACTTGGTGACCCACTGCTTGCTCTTCTTGTTCTGCGCGATGTAGAGGTGCAGGCTGATCGGCAGGATCAGCTTGTCGTCCCACGGCAGCTTGGCCTGGAGCGCGTTCAAGTACATGCGAAAGCGGTCGTCGTCCTTGGGCATGGACAGCATGCGCATCGTGGTTTCCCAGTCCAGTTTGCCTTCCACCAGGTAGTTCACTTGCTCTTGTGTGTAAATAGACATTTTTATCTCCAATCATCTTGTTAGAGGGCCGGCAGGCGCGCCGCCGGCCCGGCTCATCACTCTTCGATCACTCTTCGACCAGCTTCACGGTGCGCACGTCGGGCAGCTGCGACAGGTCCATGCGGTGGGTGGCGCCGAACGACGGCACGCCCAGCTCGGACTCGGGCAGATCCCACTCGGCCGGCAGGTCCCAGAACGTCTTGAACTCGTCCTTGAACTTGGCCGACAGGCCGAAGCTGGTGGCGAACATGTGCCGCACCTGCGGCGAGGCGTGCTTGGTCATGATGCGGGCGCGCTCCTCCTTCATCCATTCGCGCGTCGGCACCGCGCGCGCCACGCGCTCCTTGCGGATCGCCTTGCGCCGCGCCGCCGTCTTGGCGACGTCGACCGTCCAGACCCCGTCGGCGCCGTGCGCCAGCACCGCGCCGTACACCTTCTCGGCGTACTCGGGCAGCACGAAGCGGCTGTTGATGTCCTGCTCGACGGCGGCGCATTCGCGGTCGAGCGGATCGCCGAAGCCCGGGCCGCCGCGCAGGTAATTCAGGTACAGGTCGTGGTTCTCGAAGATCGCCTCGGTGGTGGTGCACTGCTGGTCGCGCTTGACGGTGGCGGTGGCGCTGATGTGGCGCTCGTACTCATGGCTTTCCGGATTGCGGTCGGCGCCCAGCGGCAGCGACAGGCCGTCGCGGATGCGCTCGCCCAGGTCGGTGTGGTGCGCCTCGAAGCGGTAGCCGGTGGCCGACGGGTAGCCGCCCATCAGGCCCCAGTCGCTGTTCATGTAGCCGTTGCCCATGAAGTACATGCTCCAGTCCTGCGCCTTCCAGACCATGCGCAGCGTCTCGAAGCCGCAGCCGCCGCGGTATTTGCCGTAGCCGCCCGAGTTGGTCTTGACGTTGCGGCCCATGTACAGCAGCGGCTCGGCCATCTCCCAGATCTCGATGTCGCCCATGTCGCCCTCGGGGTTCCAGACCGCCGCCGCGTGGTTCAGGCCGTCCTTCACGGCGCAGGCCCCGGTGCCGCAGGCGGCCGGCTCGAAGCTGTTCACCGCGTGCGCCTCGCCGTCCTGGTTCATGCCGCCGCCCTGCAGCCAGTTCGAGGTGTTGGCGTTGCCGGCGTTGACCTCCTCCAGGTAGCCGCGGGCGAAGTAGGACTGGCTCATGCCGCGCCAGATGCCGCTCCAGCCCGAGACCAGGAAGTGCCAGGCGTAGGCGTGCGCGGTGCGGCGGTCGTCCGGATTCATCCAGGTGCCCTTGGGCAGCTTGAACTCGGTCGCGTAGTAGGCGCCGTCGTTGATGCGCGCGGTCGGCACCAGCGTTTGCGTGAGCATCACCCAGATGCCGCTGGTGAAGGCGACCTGGTTGGCGTTGAAGCTATGCCAGCCCCAGCGGCTGGCGCCCTCGAAGTTCAGGCGCCAGGTGGCGTCCGGCCGGATCGTCATCTCGCACGGCGCGTGCATGATGCTGTTCATCTTGCCGAACTCGGAGGCCAGGCACATGTCCTCGTGGTCGTACGGGATGTCGACGAAGGCGACGCGGCGGTACACGCCCGGCACCGTCATCGCCTTCAGGCGCGCCTGCAGGCCGCGGCGGCCCTCCTCGATGATCTCGTGGGCGAAGCGGGTGTAGTTCTCGATGCCCTCGGCTTCCAGCACCTCCTCGACCAGCGCGCGGATCATGTGGCAGCCGGCGATGCGGGTGCGCTCGTCGAGGATCCAGTACTTGGTGGTGCGCACGTTGCGCTGGCTCTCGTGCAACCAGTCGCGCAGCGGGGTGTCGTTGACGCCGGTCTTGCGGCAGGTCACCTGCAGGCCGTCGCCGAAGCGCGACACCTGCCCGGTCGACATCGAGCCGGGCGTCATCGCGCCCAGGTCGATGACGTGGGTGACGCCGCCGACCCAGCCGACCAGCTTGCCCTGCCAGAAGATCGGCACGATGGTGGCGATGTCGCACGGATGCACGTTGCCGATCGAGCAGTCGTTGTTGGTGAACATGTCGCCCGGGTTGATGCCGGGGTTGAGCTCCCAGGCGTTCTCGATCATGTACTTGATCGCCGCGCCCATGGTGCCGACGTGGATGATGATGCCGGTCGAGGTCAGGATGCAGTCGCCGGCCGCGTTGTAGAGCGTGAAGCACAATTCGCCTTCCTGCTCGACGATCGGCGAGGCGGCGATCTTCTTGGCCGTTTCGCGGGCGTGCACCAGGCCGCCGCGGATGCGCGAGAACAGCTTTTCATAGGTGATCGGATCGGAATCCTTGAACTCGAGCTTCTCCAGGCCGTTGTAGTAACCGCTCTCCTTGGTGCGCGCCAGCACTTCGTCGCGGTGCTCCTTGAGGGTCTTGCCGTTGCCCAGCAGATCCGGAAAGCCCATCGCTTTTCTTGACATTTGGTTCATGATGCGTCTCCTTATTTGACTTCTTTGAGGTGGAACAGGCGGTGCGCGTCGCAATAGGTCTCGAAGCCCAGCGGCACGATGAAGGTGGTCGACGGCGATTCGACGATGGCCGGGCCGGTCACCCGGTTGCCCGCCTTGAGCGCCTCCATCGACCAGATCTGGGCGTCCTGCCACTTTTTATGGCGGTAGAACGGCCGGCTGCCGATGTGCGCCTCGGGCGGCGGCACCGGGCCGGCGTCGGGTTCCTCCGGCAATTCCGGCTTGGACGAGATGACGCTGCCGCGCATGATGGCGCCGGTCACGCCGAAGCCGAGCTCGGGCGAGCTGGCCGAGCTCGCGTAGACGCGGGCATAGGTGTCGTCGAAGGCCTTGACCATCAGGTTCCAGTCGGCCAGCGTGGAGGCGTTGGTGACCGGGGAGTTGATTTCCAGGTCGTTCAACTGGCCCATGAACTGCATCCGGTAGCCGGGGCTGAGCAACACGTCCTCGGGCTTGAAGCCGTTGATGACGAACTCCTCGATCACCTTGCCGGCCAGCTCGGACCACGCGGCGGTGATGGTCTGGCAAGCGGCGACCTTTTCCGCGTCCGTCGCGTTCGGGCCGACGCCGATGTCGACACTCTTGTCGTAGCGGTATTCGTACTCGGCGCAGGCGCAGCCGAAGGCGGAGAAGCCCGCCGCCCAGGCCGGCACCACGACGTCCTTGAAGCCGAGCCCCTCGGTGTAGCCGTAGGTGTGCACCGGACCGGCGCCGCCGTACGAGAAGCAGACGAAGTCGGCCGGGTTGTAGCCCTTCGCGCTGATGACCGAGCGCATGTATTCGCGCAGGTTCAGGTCGAGCAGCTCGATCACGCCGGCGGCCGCGTCCTCGACCGACAGGCCGAGCGGATCGGCGATCTGCACCTTCAGGTAGTGGCGCGCGCGCTCGACGTCGAGCTTGATGGCGCCGCCGAGGAAGTTGTCCGGATTGAGGTAGCCGAGCACCACGTGGCAGTCCGACACCGAGACGGTGTCGAGGCCGCTGTCGGCCCAGCACATGCCGACCCGGTAGCCGGCGCTGTCCGGGCCGAGCTTGATGGCCTTGCTGTACGGATCGATGCGGATGAAGCTGCCGGCGCCGGCGCCGACCGAGTCCATCGCCACCAGCGGCAGCGATAGCACCAGGCGCGCCATGTCCGGATCGGACACGATCGCGAAATTGCCCTTGGTGATGATGGCCATGTCGAAGCTGGTGCCGCCGATGTCGCTGCAGGCGATGTTGTCGTAGCCCAGTTTTTCACCCAGGAATTTGGAGCCGATCACGCCGCCGATCGGGCCGGAGACGATGGTGCGCGCCAGTTCCTTGGCTCTCCAGCCGATGGTGCCGCCGTGGGTGGCCATCACGCGCAGATCGAATTTGGCGCCGTGCTTCTTGAAGCGGTCGCTGACCTTCTTGAGCGTGGCGCGCGACGGCTCGGCCGCGTAGGCTTCCAGCACCGTGGTGTTGGTGCGGTGGGTTTCCTTGCGCGACGGGTAGTAATCGACCGTCGCGAAGACCGGGATCTCGACCCCGAGCGCCGTCAACTCCTCGCGGCAAATGTCGCGCGCCCGCAATTCGCTGGTTTCGTTCTTGTGCGATTGCAGCAGGCTGATCACGATCGCCTTCGAGCCGCGCGCGACCAGGTCGCGGGTCGCCGTGCGCACTTCGTCCTCGCGCAGCGGGATCACGATCTGGCCCTGGACGTCGGTGCGCTCGGTGACGCCGCGGGTGCGCGAGAGCGGCACCAGCGGTTCGTCGTAGCGGTGGCAGTTCAAGTGGATGCGCTCTTCGAGCGCGTAACCGAGGTAGCTCTGGATGGCGCGCCCCATCGAGTGGATGTCCTCGAAGCCGCGGTTGCACATCAGGCCGACGTCGAGGCCCTTGCGCTGCACCACGCGGTTCAGCATCGCGGTGCCGGAATAGACGCAGGTGAGCAGTTCG
>JACMLV010000696.1 GCA_014379395.1 Burkholderiaceae bacterium | reverse complement strand
GGCGCCGCTTGCGGTTCGATGCGCACCGGCGCGGCGACGTTTCTGGCGCGCTCGTAGTGCAGCGCCTCGTCGCGCTTGACGGCGGCGGCCACGCCTTCGCGCCGGTCCTGGCGGTACTGGTAGCGCTGCACGAACCATTCGATGACCACTTCGACGGCGCCGCCGATGCGCTCGGCCACCGCCAGCCAGGACACCTGGAAGAACAGGCTGAAGCCGAGGCCGAACAGCAGCAGCAGGAACAAGGTGGCGCCGGTGAAGCCGAAGGCGACATGGGCGGCGTGGCCGATCAACTGGCCGAGCACGCCGCCCGGCGCGCGCGGCAATTGCACCGGCAGCGTGTACATGCGCAAAAATTCCAGGCCGACGCTGCCGGCGAACAGGAAGGCGAAGCCGACGCCGCGGATCACGGCCTCCTGCCCGTGCTCGGGCTCGGCGTCCTGCTCGAGCACGAACTTGCGGGTCAGGCCGCGGTAGCCGTTCCAGACCGCGCGCAGCAGCAGCACGCACCACCACCAGGCGGAAAAGCCGAAGATGAACAGCAGCAGGTCCGACAGCCAGGCGCCGGCCCGCCCGCCCAGGTTGTCCACCTGCGCCACCACGCTGGCGTGCGACCAGCCGGGATCGGCCTTGTTGAAGCTCAGCAGGATCAGCACGAAATACGCGCCGAGGGCGGCCAGCGCGAGCCAGCGCGCCTCGGACAACAGGCGCACCAGGCGGTTCGGCAGGGGGGCGCGCTCGGTGGCGCTGCGGGTGTAACTGGCGGGGGCGGCTGGGCTTGGTTTAGTCATACTCTATGAAACGATGCGGCGGCGCCGATATTGCAACAAGGGAAAGGCCATATTCCGGCTATTCTAAGCCATATGCGCCCCGCCCGGCCCGCCGATTGGAGCTGCGGCTTTGGTCTATAATCTCGCCAGTGCTTGCGCGGACGCAAGTTGCGCGCCCCGCGCGCGCCGCGCCTCCAGCGCTTTGGCGGCCTTGTTCTCGCCGCACACGGCCCCCAGTTCGGGTAATCAACCTTACTCCTTATTAAGAAGAAGCCCCTCCCATGACCACTACCAAACACGCCCGCGTCCTCATCCTCGGCTCCGGCCCGGCCGGCTACAGCGCCGCCGTCTACGCCGCGCGCGCCAATCTGAATCCGATGCTGGTGACCGGCGTCGAACAGGGCGGCCAGTTGATGACCACCACCGACGTCGAGAACTGGCCGGCCGATCCGATGGGCGTGCAGGGGCCGGAGCTGATGGCGCGCTTCCAGCAGCACGCCGAGCGTTTCAACACCGACATCGTGTTCGACCACATCCACACCGCCAAGCTGAGCGAAAAGCCGATCCGCCTGCTCGGCGACAGCCACGAGTACACCTGCGACGCGCTGATCATCTCGACCGGCGCCTCGGCCCAGTACCTCGGCCTGCCGTCCGAGACGGCCTTCATGGGCAAGGGCGTGTCGGCCTGCGCCACCTGCGATGGCTTCTTCTACCGCAACCAGGAAGTGGCGGTCGTCGGCGGCGGCAACACCGCCGTCGAGGAGGCGCTGTACCTGGCCGGCATCGCCAACAAGGTCACGCTGGTGCACCGCCGCGACAAGTTCCGCGCCGAGCCGATCCTGATCGACCGCCTGCACGCCAAGGTGGCCGAGGGCAAGATCGTCTTGCAGGTGAACCAGACCGTCGACGAGGTGCTCGGCGACGACGGCGGCGTCACCGGCCTGCGCATCAAGTCGACCGTGGACGGCGCGCTGACCGAACTGAAGGTGCACGGCGTGTTCATCGCCATCGGCCACAAGCCCAACACCGGCATCTTCGAGGGCCAGCTCGACATGCACAACGGCTACATCAAGACGCGCACCGGCCTGGAGGGCAACGCCACGGCGACCAACATCACCGGGGTGTTCGCCGCCGGCGACGTGCAGGACCACATCTACCGCCAGGCCATCACCAGCGCCGGCACCGGCTGCATGGCCGCGCTCGACGCGCAGCGCTATCTGGAAGGCCTGGAATAAGTCCCATGTCCTCGCTGAAAACCTTCGCCGACCTGAAGTCGCTGCGCGGCACATTCAAGGAGCGTGACCAGGAGCGCGAGCGCGCCGCCGCCGAGCGCGCCAAGCGCGAGCGTGAAACGGCCCAGGAGGCCGACCTGTTTCGCCGCAGCGTGGGCCTGGTCGCCAAGCTGCCCGAGCGCGACCGGCTGGCGCCGCCGACGCCGCCGGCCGCGCTCGCGCCGCGCGCCGTCTTGACGCCCCAGCAGCAGGAACAGGACGACCAGGCGGTGCTGCGCGAGTCGCTGTCGGACCTGTTCGAGGTCGACGCGCTGATGGAGGAAGATCCGGCGCTCAGCTACACCCGCGAGGGCCTCGGCCCGGACGTGGTGCGCAAGCTGCGCAAGGGTGATTGGCCGGTGCAGGACGAGCTCGACCTGCACGGCCTGCGGCGCGACGACGCGCGCGACCAGGTCGGCCAGTTCATCCGCCAGGCGGCGCAACGCCGGCTGCGCTGCGTCTGCGTGATCCACGGCCGCGGCCTGGGCTCGAAGGGCGGCGAGCCGGTGCTGCGCTCGATGGTGCACAGCTGGCTGGTGCAAAAAGACGAGGTGATCGCCTTTTGCGTGGCGCGCACCTCCCAGGGCGGCGAAGGCGCGCTGCTGGTGCTGCTCAAGGCGGCGCTGCAGCCGCTGCGCTGACCCCCGGCCGCCCTTGGCGGCCGCCTCCCCTACCCTTATTTCCCATGTCAGCCCTGTCCTACCTGTCCCTGATCAAGCTGATCGAAGTGCTGGCGATCCTGGTCGGCGCCATGTCCGGCTTCATCGAGGCGCGCCGCAAGCGCATGGACCCGGTCGGCGTGTTCACGGTGGCCTTCATCACCGCGTTCGGCGGCGGCACGCTGCGCGACATCCTGCTCGACAAGCGGCCCCTGTTCTGGGTCGAGCATCAGGAATACGCGATCCTGATCTTCGTTCTGGCGCTGGTGGCCGTGCCCTTGATCCGCAAGCTGCGCCACATCGTCTCGGAGCGCCTGATCGTGATCGCCGACGCCATCGGCCTGGGCCTGTTCGCGATCGCCGGCGTGGCCGAGGCGCAGCGCGCCGGCATGCCGCTGTTCATCTCGGCGATGATGGGGGTGATCACGGGGATTTTCGGCGGCGTGTTGCGCGACATCGTCTGCAACGAGGTGCCGATGGTCTTCCGGGACGGCAAACCCTATGCGATTTGCGCCTTCATCGGCTGCTGGATCTATCTGCTGCAAAAGCATTTCGGACTGGCCCACGAACTGGCCCTGTGGACCAGCGTCGGCGTGATCAGCGGGCTGCGCCTGCTGACCTGGAAAATCGATCTGCGCCTGGGCCGCTGAGCGGCCCGGGCGCGCCGGACACTGTTGGTCCGATCAGACCGCGTCGGCGCCGGTCTCGCCGGTGCGGATGCGGATCACCTGCTCGACGTCGCGCACGAAGATCTTGCCGTCGCCGATCTTGCCGGTGCGCGCGGCCTTGATGATCGCCTCGACCGCCTGCTCGACGATGGCGTCGTCGACCACCAGCTCGACCTTCACCTTCGGCAGGAAATCGACCACGTATTCGGCGCCGCGGTACAACTCGGTGTGCCCCTTCTGGCGGCCGAAACCCTTCACTTCGGTCACGGTCAGGCCGGTCACGTTGACTTCGGCGAGCGCCTCGCGCACTTCGTCGAGTTTGAACGGCTTGATGATGGCGGTAATCTGTTTCATGAACTTCTCCTTAAATTAAATCGCTATTCGTAAAACTTGGACGTGATCGGGTAGCGCCAGTCGCGCCCGAAGCCGCGGTGGGTGACCCGGATGCCGACGGGCGACTGGCGCCGCTTGTATTCGTTAATCTTGATCAGGCGCGTCACGCGCGCCACGTCGGCCTCGGCGTAACCGGCCGCGACGATGTCGGCCACCGGATGGTTTTCCTCCATATACATGCGCATGATGGCGTCGAGCACCTCGTATGGCGGCAGCGAATCCTGGTCCAGCTGATCCGGGCGCAGCTCGGCCGAGGGGCCGCGCGTCAGGATGCGCTCTGGAATCACGTCGGCGATGCCGTTGCGGTAGGCGCACAGGCGGTACACCAGCGTCTTGGCGATGTCCTTGATGACGGCGAAGCCGCCCGCCATGTCGCCGTACAGCGTGCAATAGCCGACCGCCATCTCGCTCTTGTTGCCGGTGGTCAGGACGATGCTGCCGTGCTTGTTCGACAGCGCCATCAATATCGTGCCGCGGATGCGGGCCTGGATGTTTTCCTCGGTGGCGTCCTCGGCCAGGCCGGCGAATTCCCCGGCCAGCGTCTCGCGCAGGGCGTCGAAGGTCTTGTTGATCGAGATTTCATCGTAGCGCACGCCGAGCCGCTTGACCATGTCGCGCGAATCGATCCACGAGATGTCGGCGGTGTAGGGCGACGGCATCATGATGGCGCGTACCTTGTCGGCGCCGAGCGCGTCGACCGCGATGGCCAGCGTCAGCGCCGAATCGACGCCGCCCGACATGCCGATCAGGACGCCCGGAAAGCCGTTCTTGCCGATGTAGTCGCGCACCCCGAGCACCAGCGCGCGGTAGACCTGGGCCTCGATCGACAGCGGTTCCGGACGCGCCTGCGGCAGCGGCCGGGCGCCGTCGAATTCGACCACCCGCAAGTCCTCGGCGAAGTGCTCGAGCTGGGCGCAAATGGCGCCATCCTGGTCCATGACGAAGGAATCGCCGTCGAAGATCAATTCATCCTGGCCGCCGACCAGGTTGGCGTACACCAGCGCCAGGCCCTGCGCGCAGACGTTCTTGCGCATCGTCTCGTAGCGCAGGTGCTGCTTGTTCATGTGGTACGGCGAGCCGTTCGGCACCAGCAGCACTTGCGCGCCGGCCAGGCGGGCGCGCGCCGGCGCGTGGTCGAACCAGGTGTCCTCGCAAATGTTGAGGCCGAAGCGTACGCCCTTGACGGCGAACACCAGCGTCTCGTCGCCGGACGAGAAATAGCGCTTTTCATCGAACACGGTGGTGTTGGGCAGGTCGTGCTTGCGGTAGGCGCCGAGCACCTCGCCGTCGAGCAGCACCGAGGCGGCGTTGAAGCGGCGCGCCCCGCCCTCTTCGCGCAGCGGCAGGCCGACCACCACGCGCAGGCCGGGGAACTCGGCCAGGTCGGCCGCCAGCGCCGCGAACGTGGCCTCGGTTTTTGCGTAGAATGCACTGCGCAGCAGCAGGTCCTCGGGCGGATAGCCGACCAGGGACAACTCGGGCGTCAGCATGATGTCAGCGCCGAGCGCGTGGGCGCGGCGGGCGAATTCGACGATCTTGGCCCGGTTGCCGGCCAGATCGCCGACGGTGCTGTTCATTTGAGCAAGTGCGACTTTGACTGTCATGATGTGGCGGTAATGGTAAATTCGTATTGTAAATTGAATCGGGCGGGTCCGAACCCGCGGGCGAATGGCGGCCTACAACGGCTGCATCGACCGAAAAAAATGGATTATCGCACGTGTGTCGTTTCTTCTCTGGCCGAAGTGGGCGAATCGGCCTGGTCGCAATTGCTGGCGCGGCAAGACGAGGCCAACCCTTTTCTGTCCTATGCCTTCCTGCACGCGCTGCACGAGAGCGCCTGCGCGGCGCCGGCGACCGGCTGGCGCCCGCAATATCTGGCGCTCTGGCAGGGCGACGCGCTGGCCGCCGCCATGCCGCTCTACCTGAAATCCCACTCCTACGGCGAGTACGTGTTCGACTGGGCCTGGGCCGACGCCTACGAGCGCAACGGCATCGCCTATTACCCGAAACTGCTGTCGGCGATCCCGTTTACGCCGGTCACCGGGGCGCGCCTGCTGGCGCGCGACGCCGCCGCGCGCGCCGCCCTGATCGCCGCCCTGTGCGCGCTGCAACAATCGTCCGGCGTGTCGTCGAGCCACATCCTGTTCCCGCCGGAACAACAGGCGCAGCAACTGCGCGAGGCCGGCTTCATGCTGCGCGGCGGCGTGCAATTTCATTGGCTCAACGCCGGCTACCCCGATTTCGACGCCTTCCTCGCCACGCTCGAGCACAAGAAGCGCAAGAACATCCGCGCCGAGCGGCGCAAGGTGCGCGAGGCCGGCGTCACGCTGCGCCGGGTGAGGGGCGCCGACATCGGCCCGGCCGAGTGGCGCCTGTTCCACCGCTGCTACGCCAACACCTACGCCGAGCACCACTCGACGCCGTATCTGAACCTCGATTTCTTCCTGCGCATCGGTCAGGCGATGCCGGACAACATCCTGCTCGTCGTCGCCGAGCGCGGCGGCGAGGCGATCGCCGCCTCGCTCGTCATCCACACCGCGCAGGCACTGTACGGGCGCTACTGGGGCGCGCTCGAACACATCGACTGCCTGCATTTCGAAACCGCGTATTACCAGCCGCTGGAATTTTGCATCGAACAAAAAATCGCCACCTTCGAAGGCGGCGCCCAGGGCGAGCACAAAATGGCGCGCGGCTTCCTGCCGCAAAAAACCTGGTCGGCGCACTGGCTGGCCCATCCCGCCTTCGCCGACGCCATCGAGCAGTTCCTGGCGCGCGAGAGCGGCGGCATCGACGCCTACATCGGCGAACTCAACGAGCGCAATCCATTTCGCGCGCGGGACGCCTGACGCGCCGCCGCGCTCAGCCCGGCGCCGGCAGCATCAAGGGGTCGCGCAGCCGGATGATGTGGCGCACCTGATCGGCGTCGATCACCTCCACGCTGGTCAGCGCGCTGCCGGTCATGTCCACAAACACGGTCTGCGGGCGCCGGATCATGTGGTCGAGCCCCTCGACCATCACCGCCAGCACATCGCCCCGCGGATCGTATAGCAGGCCCATCAAGGGCACCCATTCCAGCTCGATCTGGCTGCCAATTTCCAGCGCATCGACTTCGAGCTCGACGTTTTTGCCCTCGGATGCCTTCGAGACTCGGTCGAAATATTCGCGCCAGACCGCTTTTTCAATTTTCGCTATCGCCATACTGCCTCCTCCTCGGTAGTTGCTTGCCGCCGCCGGTCAGCCGGCGGCCCCGTCGATGCGCCGCGGCGCCCCGCCCATGGCGCGAGGATGCCGAACAGGACGGCCAGCGCGCCGCGCAGGGCCAGAATCCACCACGACCGCGTCGGCATCGGCACAGGCAAGAAATCCATCGCGCGCCTCCCACGAGCGGCAAGCTCGAATACCGGTAGGAGTGAACCTCACGGTGCGGGTTCCGTCACCCGCGCGCCGCGGGCGCGCAAGATTGAGACAGCGCAGAGAGCCGCTGAAGACGAAAAATAAAGCGAAAAAAAACGCACCCGGCCTCGACGGCGGGGTGCGTTTTTTGGAACGAGGATCGCTTAAGCGCCCGCGTTTTCCTTGTTGTAGGCGAGAACGCCGTTGGTGATCTCTTTTTTCGCTTCGTCAGCGCCGTACCAGCCTTCGATCTTGACCCATTTGCCTTTTTCGAGATCTTTGTAGTGCTCGAAGAAGTGCTGGATCTGGCGCAGGCGCAGTTCGTTCAGGTCTTCCGGCTTTTGCCAGTGACTGTAGATCGACAGCACCTTGTCGATCGGCACGGCCAGCACTTTGGCGTCCTGGCCGGCTTCGTCGCTCATCTTCAGCACGCCGATCGGGCGGCAGCGCACGACCACGCCCGGGATCAGCGGGAACGGGGTGATGACCAGCACGTCGACCGGGTCGCCGTCTTCGGACAGGGTGTTCGGCACGTAACCGTAGTTGCACGGGTAGTGCATCGCGGTGCCCATGAAGCGGTCGACGAAAATCGCGCCGCTGTCCTTGTCCACTTCGTACTTGATCGGATCGGCGTTCATCGGAATTTCGATGATCACGTTGAAGTCGTTTGGCAGGTCGCGGCCGCTTGGTACTTTATTCAGACTCATGGTTTCCTCTTTCTCGTTATGCTGACAAATAATCTTTTGTTTCCCGAATTATAGCGAAATTCGCCCGCCGTTTGTGCGCCGCAGCAAGAAAACCGGAACCCCGTGCCAGCTTACAACAGCGTCGCCAGCGCGCACTGGCGGTAATGCGCGGCCGCCTCTTCCGGCTGCTGCAGCGCGTCGTGCATTTGCGCCAGCCTCAGATGCGCCTCGCGCACCATGCGCGCGTCGCCGGCCTCGGACAGGGCCTGCTCCAGATAGCGCTGGGCCTTGCCCCACAATTTTTGTTTCAGGCACAGCGCGCCGAGCGCCAGCGCCAGTTCGGCGTCGGCCGGGCGCTGCCGCAGCCATTGCTCGCAGTGTTCGATCTGCGCCACGAGGGCCGCCGAGCCGGCGGCCGCGGCCGCGTCGCGATAGGCGCG
>JACMLV010000695.1 GCA_014379395.1 Burkholderiaceae bacterium | reverse complement strand
GTGCCGCCGTCGGCCTGCTCGAACCAGCCGGCGCGCGCCGTCTGCGCGCCGGTGAAGGCGCCGCGCTCGTAGCCGAACAGCTCGGACTCGAACAGCGTATCGGGAATCGCCGCGCAGTTGACCTTGATGAAGGGCTGGTCGCGGCGCTGGCTCGACAGGTGAACGGCGCGGGCAAACAGCTCCTTGCCGGTGCCCGATTCGCCCAGCAGCAGCACGCTGGCCTCGGACGGCCCGACCCGCATCACCAGCGACAGCATCTGCTGGAAGGCCGGCGCGCGCCCGATCATGCCCTGCGCCGCCGGCTGGCCCTTGGCGACCCGCAGCGGCTCGATTTTTTCGACGAAATAGGCCTGCTCGCCGGCCGCGTTCAACAGCGGCGCCAGTTCGATGTTGACGTAGGCCTCGCCGCGCGGCGTGTGGTGCAGGTGCAGCACCCGTTCGCGCTGGCCGGACTGGCGCGCCAGCGCCATCGGACAGCTTTCGCCGGACTGGTCGCAGGGCGCGCTGAAGTGGTGCGACACCGCGTAGCAGGTGCGCCCGACCACCTCGTCGGCCGCGCCGGGCGGTGCGCCCCGGGCGCCGAACTGGGCCCGGTAGGCGCGGTTGGCGGCGACGATGCGGTAGCCGCGGTCGAACACGATGTGCGGCTCGGGCAGGCCGTCGAGGTAGGACATCAACTCGGGCAAGGGCTGGGACATGGGAATTTCCGGGACGGTGGGCGGCGGGCCGCAAACTGCCATTATGGCATCGCCGGCCAGATCGGCAGAGCCCATCTACGCCAATTCGGCATCCGCGCGCCGGGCCGGCGGCGGTATCCGCTTGATTATAAACAAATTTCCCGCGCCGGCGCGGCCGGCATAAAACCTGCATTGAGCGGTGTAAGCGCGGCCGTCCGGCCGCCGCCAGTCAGGAAAGGATGCACCATGAAAACCGCTCACGATCTCGTCATGGCCGCCAAGGCCCGCATCGACGAACTCTCGCTCGACGAGGCCGAACAGGCGATCCGCGCCGCCGACGTCTTGCTCGACGTGCGCGAGGCCGACGAATACGCGGCCGGCCACCTGCCCGGCGCGATCCACATCGCGCGCGGCATGCTCGAATTCAAGCTCAGCGCGATTCCCGAGCTGAGTCCGCGCGATCTGAGGATCGTGCTCTATTGCAAATCGAGCGGACGCGCCGCCCTCGCCGCCCGCACGCTGCAGGAAATGGGCTACCGGCACGTGCAGTCGATCGCCGGCGGCATCGACGCCTGGTGCGCCGGCGGCAAGCCGGTGGCGCGGCCGGAAGTGCCGGCGTTCGAATAGGCGCCGGTTGGCGTAAAGCAAAAAGGGGCAGCGCCATTTCCGCTGCGAGGCGTCCGCGCCAAGGCCGCGGCCGTCCATTTTCACCAATAAGGACACCATGAACACACGCATCATCCTGTCGGCCGCGCTGGCCTGTTGCACCCTGCCGGCGCTGGCCGCCGATTTGGCCCACGAGCCGGCCCATGAGCTGGCCCAGTACGTGGCGCAAAGCCGCGCCGCCGCCCTGCCCTTCATGCGCGAGTTGAACGAGGCGAACAAGAAGGCGATCGGCGAAGGCGGGCCGGAAGCGGCGATCGCCGTCTGCAAGGATATCGCGCCGAAGATGGCGGGCGAGGTGTCGCGCCGCACCGGCTGGAAACTGAGCCGTGTCAGCGCCAAGGCGCGCAATGCGCTGCTCGGCACGCCGGACCAGTGGGAGCGGCAGACGCTCGAGCAATTCGAGGCGCGCCTGGCCAAGGGCGAGCAGGCCGACGCGATGGAGCGCGCCGAAGTGCTGCAAGAGGGGAACGGCAAGTCGTTTCGCTACATGAAGGCGATCGTGCTCCAGCAAGGCTGCGTCGCCTGCCACGGCCAGCCGGAGCAGATGGCGCCGGGCGTGAAGGCGCGCCTGAATCAGGAGTATCCGAACGACAAGGCGACCGGCTATCTGCCGGGCCAGTTGCGCGGCGCCGTGAGCATCCAGCGCGCGCTTGAATAAGCCGGTTTGAAATAAGCAAGTTTAAATACGGCAACGGCGCCGGGTACGAGCCGGCGCCGCTGGAAGCAGGAGGCGGGCCGCGCTTAGCGTCCGCGCGCCTTGGCCTTGCGCTGCGCCTCGTTGAACACCAGCAGCTCGCGGTCGGAGCGGCGGATGTGCAGCGACAGCCAGTCGCGCAGCAGGGTCGATAGCTGAGAGGCGACCGTGATGCTGCCGGTCTCGTACTTGCTCTGCAAGTCGAGCAGGCTGTCGATGAACTTCTGGTGCCCGATCTTGTGCTGCTTGAGGTGCGGAAACTGGGCCTGCTCCATGATGCGCTCCTCGCGCAGCAGGTGCTCCTTGGTGTAGACGATGAGTTGCTCGAGGATGGCGCCGACCACGCCGTGGCCCTGCCCTTCGCTGGTGGCCGTGTGCAATTCATTGACCAGCAACACCAGATGCTTGTGGTCCTCGTCGATCGGCCCGTTGTCGATGATCAGGTCATCGGCCCATTCAAAATATGCCATGTCGCGCCTCCCGGGATCAGGCGGCCAGGGCCAGGGCCCGTTTGCCGTCGCGTAGTTGGAACACGTCGACGCTGCGCACCAGCACCTGCGCCTGCTGCTCCAGCGAGTGCGCGGCCGCGGCGGCCTCTTCCACCAGGGCCGCGTTGCCCTGGGTGACCTGGTCCATCTGGTTCATGGCGTCGTTGATCTGCTCGATGCCGGTCGACTGATCCTGGCTCGCGGCCGACAGCTCGCCCATGATGTCGGACACCCGGCGCACGCTCACCACCAGCTCGTCCATCGTGCTGCCGGCCTGCTCGACCAGTTTGCAACCCTCGGTGACGTTGCCGACCGAGGCCTCGATCAGCTTCTTGATTTCGCGCGCCGCCTCGGCGCTGCGCCCGGCCAGGCTGCGCACCTCGGTCGCGACCACGGCGAAGCCGCGGCCCTGCTCGCCGGCCCGGGCCGCCTCGACGGCGGCGTTCAGCGCCAGGATGTTGGTCTGGAAGGCGATGCCGTCGATGACGCTGATGATGTCGGCGATCTTGCGCGAGGAGACGTTGATGGCCTCCATCGTCTGCACCATCTGCATCACCACGGCGCCGCCGCGCACGGCCACCTCGGCCGCGCCGGCCGCCACCTTGTTGGCGTGGTGGCCGCCCTCGAAGCTCTGGCGCACCGTGGTCGTCAGTTCGCCCAGCGCGACGGTGGTTTGTTGCAGCGAGCTGGCCTGCTCCTCGGTGCGCTGCGACAAGTCCAGGTTGCCGGCCGCGATCTGGCTGGTCGCCAGCGAGATCGACTCGGAACCGCTGCGCACCTCGCCGACGATGCGCACCAGGCTGGCGTTCATGTCCTTGAGCGCGGCCATCAACTGGCCGGTCTCGTCGGTCGAATCGACCACGATGTCGCTGCTCAAGTCGCCCTGCGCGACGTTGCGCGCGAGCTTGACGGCGGCCGCCAGCGGCACCACGATGTTGCGCGTGACCCACCAGGCGACGAGCGAACCGAACACCACCGACAGGGCCGACATCAACACCGTCAGCAGGCGCGCCGTGGCCAGCGTCTTGGCGCCCTCGGCGTGCGAGATCTCGGCGTTCTTCTTGATGAAGGCGGACAACTCCTCGATCTGCCCCATCAGCTTCACCTGCAGGGGCTGGACCTGATTGATGGTGGCCGAGGCCTCGAGTTCGGGATTGTTCAGCGCGGCGACCTTCTTCTGCTCGTCGATGGCGGCCTGGCGCCCCACCGTCAACTTGTCGAGCAAGGCTTTTTCCTCGGGCGTGGCGATGCTGTTGAGCTTGTCGAACAACTGCACATATTCGGCCCGCGCGGCGGCCAGCTTGGCCGCTTCGCGCGCGTCGGTGGCCGGGTCGGCGTGCGACAAGGCCATGTTGCGCCCGGCCACGATGGCCAGCATGATCGCCTGGCGCAGATCGGACAGGGCGGCGATCTTGACGCTGTTGACCTTCAGTTCATAGTCGAAATTGTCCTGGATCTTCGACATGCTCGACAGGCTGATCGCCGCCATCATCGCGATCATCACGAAAATCAGGCCAAAACCCAGCCCCATGCGGGTGCCGATCTTGAAGTTTTTAATATTCATCTTGTTAGTACTCCGGGAAACATCGCCTTTTGAGCGGTGGGGAACGGGAGGGGGGGGGTTGAAGCGGCTGAGGAATAGCTCAGGCTGCTGCGGGCGCCGCCCCGGCCTGGTGTCGACTTGCTTATTTTCGAACGCAGCCGCGCGTCTCGATGCGGCACTCGAGCAGCCAGATCGGGCGCATTATACGACGAGAATATTGAGGGAAATTAATTGTTGATCGAATGACTCGCGTATTCGAGCACGCGCGCGGCGCGCCGGCCGCCTCGGCGCCCGGGTTCCG
>JACMLV010000082.1 GCA_014379395.1 Burkholderiaceae bacterium | reverse complement strand
GTTGGCCGCGCGCGCCAGGCCGAGCTTGCCGAGCGCCTGGCAGGCCTGCCCGCGCGTGACCGGATGGCCGGCCAGGGTGGCCGCGACGACCACGTTCTCCCAGGCCAGCAAGTCGTCCTTGACGCCGTTGGCGTGGCCCAGATAGATCAGGTTGGCGCCGAACTCCTCGCGCGCGGCGCGGATGTTGCGCCCGTTCCAGCGCACCTCGCCGGCGGCCGGATAGGCCAGCCCGCACAACATGCGCAACAGGCTGGTCTTGCCGCTGCCGTTGGCGCCGGCCACACGCATGGCGTCGCCGGGTTCAAGCTCGAAATTGATGTCACAAAACAGCTGACGCTCGCCACGGGTGCAAGCCAACTGGTACGCATGCAAAGCCATGGGCGCCCTCTCTGGTATCCGGCTAGCATAGCAAATTTCATGCCTTAGCGCAAAAGCCGGCCGCCCGCCCGGCGCAATCGACGCTTGCGGAATATGGATGCGGGACGGGCGGGATTGTGTGGTAGAGGGCGCCGGGGATGCGGAAACGAAGTCAATACAATCAATGACTTACCACAAAGCCCGCGATTTTTTCCGGAAAATTCGCATACCGTAGCGTGGGCACCGTTTTTGTGCCCACGCGGATGCGCGCACGCCGCGGACACAAAAACACCCGTCGGCCGGGCGCAGCGCAACCATCGCCGCTCAGATCGCGGCGTGCTTCTTGCGGCTCAGCTCATGCACCGCCTCGACCAGCACCGCCACCGCCTCCGGCGGCGTGAACTGCGAGATGCCGTGGCCGAGGTTGAACACATGGCCGCTGCCGGCGCCGTGCATGCCGAACGAATCGAGCGCGGCCGCCACTTCGGCGCGGATCTGCTCGGGCTGGGCGAACAGCACGTTCGGGTCCAGATTGCCCTGCAGCGCGACGCGGTCGCCGGTGCGCGCGCGCGCCTGGCCGAGGTTGACGGTCCAGTCCAGGCCGACGGCGTCGGCGCCGATGCCGGCGATCTCCTCGAGCCACAAGCCGCCGCCCTTGGTGAACACGATGGCGGGGATCTTGACGCCGTCCTTTTCGCGGATCAGCTGGCGCATCACGTCTTGCATGTAGCGCAGCGAGAATTGCTGATAGGCGCCGTCGGCCAGCGCCCCGCCCCACGAGTCGAAGATCATCACGGCCTGGGCGCCCGCCTCGATCTGGGCGTTCAGGTATTGCGCCACCGAGGTGGCGGTCACCGACAGGATGTGGTGCATCAGGTCGGGCCGGCTGTAGAGCATCGACTTGATGGTGCGGAACTCCTTCGAGCTGCCGCCCTCGACCATGTAGGTCGCCAGCGTCCACGGGCTGCCGGAAAAGCCGATCAGCGGCACCTTGCCGTTCAATTCGGTGCGGATCTGCGTCACCGCCTTGAACACATAGTCGAGCAGGCCCAGGTCGGGCACCCGCAGCGCCATCACCTCCTGCTCGGTGCGCAGCGGGCGCTCGAACTTCGGCCCCTCGCCCTCGACGAAATACAGGCCCAGGCCCATCGCGTCGGGCACCGTCAGGATGTCCGAGAACAGGATCGCGGCGTCCAGCGGATAGCGCTCGACCGGCTGCAAGGTCACCTCGGTGGCCAGGTCGGGATTGGTCGCCAGGCCCATGAAAGAGCCGGCCACCTTGCGCGTGGCGCGGTATTCCGGCAGGTAGCGCCCGGCCTGGCGCATCAGCCACAGCGGCGTGTACTCGGTCGGCTGGCGCAGCAGCGCGCGCAGGAAGGTATCGTTTTTCAGGGCGGGGAATGGGGTGCTCATGACAAATTTCCGGTGATGGGTGAAGGCGCGCGGGCGGCCGGGGCGCCGGGCGCCCGGCCGCCGATGCCGCACGCCGGGTTGGCGAACGGTGCGGATGGCCTTATTTCGGCGCCGCAGCGGTCTTCAGATGGGCCACGCCGCCGTAGCTGCCGATCCACTGCTCGCCCTTGTCGGTGGTGGCCATCGAGAACACCGCGTTCGAGAACAGGCCGTCGGCGGTGGTCATGACGGCGAACTTGTCGCCGTCGAAGCGCGCCAGGCCGTTGTTGGTGCCGATCCACAGCGTGCCCTTGGGGTCGATCTGCAGCATGAACACGTGATTGCCCGGCAGGCCGTCGGCCACCGTGTAGTTGCGCCAGGTGGTGCCGTCGAAGCGGGCCAGGCCGCCGCCCCAGGTGCCGGCCCAGACCACGCCGTCCTTGTCCACTTGCATGGCGATGATGTAGTTCGGGTTGTAGGCCACGCTGATGCCCTGCAGGCCCATCTCCTCCTTCTGCTTGGCGTGGTGCACCGAGCTTTGGGCCGGATCGTTGTTGAACTTGATGTCCGCCTTGACGACGTCATACGGCGCGCCCTGGCCCTTGGCGTGGTTCCAGTTGTCCCACTTGCCATCCATGAAGCGCGCCAGGCCGCCCTCGGTGGCCATCCAGACTTCGCCGTTCTTGCCCTCGGCCAGGCCGTAGACCCAGTCGTTGGGCAAGCCGCCGCCGGTGTTCTCGACCGTGAACAGATCCCACTTCGAGCGGTCCTTCAAGTCGCCGCCGCGGATGCGGTTCGCGCCCGACCAGGTCGCCACCCAGACGTCGCCGTTCTTGAACTTCAGCGCGCCGTACACGAAGGCGTCGCCCAGGCCGTCCGGGATGTTGTAGTTTTCCCAGGTGTCCTTGGCCTGGTCGTAGAGCGACATGCCGCCGCCGTAGGTGCCGACCAGGATCTTGCCGTCGAGTTTGCTGACGTGGAAGATGCCGTTCGAGAGCAGGCCGTTGCGCGCGTCGAACAGGCGGAATTCGTCGTTGCTGGTGTCGTAGCGGATCACGCCGCCCGAGGTGCCGACCCACAGCAGCTTGCCGTCG
>JACMLV010000694.1 GCA_014379395.1 Burkholderiaceae bacterium | reverse complement strand
GACAACCAGCCCTTGGTGCTGTTCAAGAACCACGCGCTGGAATCGCGCTGGGAGCTGACCCACAAGCGGCTGGCCGGCTGGCACGGCACGCTGGGCCTGCAAACCGACAACACGCGCTTTTCAGCGCTGAGCGCCGAGGGCGGCCCCGACACCGTGCCCGTCACCCATTCGACCTCGACGGCCGGGTTCCTGGTCGAAGAGACCGATTTCGGGCCGGTCCGTGTGAGCGCCGGTGCGCGCCTGGAGTCGGTCAAGCGCGAGCCGGTGACCGGCCTGGACCGCTCGTTCCACCTCGCCTCGTACTCGGTCGGCGGCCTGTGGCCCTTCATGCCCGGCTATGGCGTCGGCGCCACAGTCTCCATCGCGCAGCGCGCGCCGGGGACCGAGGAGCTGTATTCGGGCGGGCCGCACGACGCCACCGCGACCTTTGATGTGGGCAACCCGGACTTCAGGAAGGAAACCTCGCGCAACATCGAGTTGAGCGCGCAGAAGACCACCGGGCTGGTGCGCTGGAAGGCGAACGTTTACGAGAACCACGCCAAGGACTTCGTGTTCGGCCACATCACCGGCAAACTGCTCGACGAGGACGGCAATCCGGGCGGGGAATTGCGCGAGCGCATTTTTGAACAGGCCGGCGCCACCATCCGCGGCGCCGAGGCCGAGCTGACGTATAACCAGACCGGCCAGGGCTGGTCGGGACGGCTGTTTGGCGACACCTCGCGCGGCAAGCTGGAGAACGGCGGCAACTTGCCGTTGCAGCCGGCTTCGCGTCTGGGGCTGAGCGCCGGTTACCGCAATGGCGGCTGGCGCGCCGGCGCCTCGATCATGCATGCGCAGGCGCAAGAACGCCTGGCCTCGTTCGAGAGCACGACTACGCCGTCCTACAACCAGCTCAACGCCAACCTGTCGTACACCCAACAATTGGGCCAATACAACCTGACCTGGTTCCTGCTCGCCAAGAACCTGCTGAACGAAGACATCCGCTTGTCGACCTCGGTGTTGAAAGACGTCTCTCCGCTGCCCGGCCGCAATTTTGTTTTCGGGGTGCGGGCGCAGTTTTAGGAGTCTGCCTCAGGCAGCCTCCTAGGACGTTAAAAAGCCCGCAGCGATCACTCGCTGCGGGCTGATGGCGGTGGCTGGCTTTCAGCCGGCGAGAGCTTAGTAGCCGTAGCCGAATGCCGCTTCGAAGCGCGCCTTGATTTGTTCCAGCGTCATGGCGTGATTCTGTCCGCCTTGATGGGCGATCTTGATGGCGCCCATCAGGCTCGCCAGGCGGCCGGTGGTTTCCCAGTTCAAGCCGTTGGTGATGCCGTACAGCAGGCCGGCGCGGTAGGCGTCGCCGCAGCCGGTCGGGTCGAGCACCGCTTCCGCTTTGACGGCCGGGATCTCGATGCGCTGGCCGTCCGTGTAGATCTCGGAACCGTGCTCGCCGCGCGTGACGATCAGCGCCTTCAGGCGGCCGGCGATGTCCTGCACCGTCAGGCCGGTGCGCTCCATCAACAGTTCGATCTCGTAGTCGTTGGCGGCGACGTAGGTGGCCTTGTTGATCACGTCGATCAGTTGCTCGCTGCTAAAGCGCGGCAATTGCTGGCCCGGGTCGAACATGAACGGCACACCCAGCGCGAACAGGTCGTCGGCGTGCTTGAGCATGCCTTCCAGGCCGTCCGGCGAGATGATGGCCAGCTGCGCCGGGCCGGCGTCGCGCACCGAGTTCTCATGCGAGAACGACATCGCGCCCGGATGGAAGGCGTTGATCTGGTTGTTGTCGGCGTCGGCGGTGACGAAGCATTGCGCCGTGTAGCTGCACGACTTGACCATGATGTTCTGGGTCGAAATGCCCAGTTCGTTCAGGCGCGCCAGGTAGGGGCCGCTGTCCTGGCCCATCACGCCGACGATGCGCGGCTCGCCGCCCAGCATCTTCAGGTTGTAGGCGATGTTGCCGGAGCAGCCGCCGAACTCGGTGCGCATGGTCGGCACCAGGAACGAGACGTTCACCTTGTGCAGCTGATCGGCCAGCAGCGATTCGCCGAAGCGTCCCTCGAATTGCATGATGGTGTCGAAGGCGAGCGATCCGCAGATCAGGGAGGTCTTGGTCATGGTCATGGTGGGCCTATGGGTAAAAAACAGCGATGTGATAGCCGGATGCTTTCAGCTGGTTCAATTCGAAATACAGTTTGACGGCCAGCTCGGAGCGCGGCGCGAAGCCCTTTCCCAGGTCGGCCGGCGCCGGCAGGTAGTCGGCCGGCGCGATCACGCGCCGCAGCACCGGCTTGTCCTTGGCGTCGTTGAGGATCAGCTCGATGCTCGGCCAGGCTTGCACGGTGGTGCCCTGGTTGTGCAGCACGGTGGCGTAGGAGAAGGTGTTTTCGGCGATGGCCTGCAATTCGCCCTGCTCGATGGTGAGCATCTCGATTTGCGCCGGCAGCTCCACGACGCAGCCGATCACGGCGCAGGCCGCTTCGAGGGTGGGCTTGAGCTGGGGCAGTTGCGCCGCCAGCTGGTTGCGGAAGGTGTTCACGGCCTGGATCGGCAGCGCGATCAACAGCAGCACCGAGCCAAAGCCCATCAGGATGCGCGTCGCCTTGCCGATGCGCTGGCGGCGCCGGCCTTGCTTGACGAAGCCGGGCTCGTCGATGGCGGGCGCGCTCGTGTCCGCCAGTGCGGCGGCGGGCGCAACTTCGTGCGCGACCTCGGCTTCGCTGCCCGAGTCGAATCGCGGCTCGATGTTCGCTGGCGCTTCGATCGGCTCGGCATCGATTTCGGCCGCGTTCGCTTCTGCTGTCCCGGCGCTTGTGCCGGCCGCCAATTCGTCGGCCAACTCGTGGCTCAAGTCGGGTTCCGGTGCGGAGAGGGTGACGATGCAATCATCCGATTCGTCGTCCGGCAGGTGGAAGGTCGGTTCGCGGCGGCCGTCTGCCGATTCGTCGGCCACGGCGGGTAATTCGTGTGCTTCGTCTGGTAATTCGTTGGCTTCTTTCTTGTTCCATGCTGCGAACCAGGGTTCGGGCGCCAATTCAGGCTCCGCTTCCAGTGCGGCTTCTGGCATGGGTTCCGGCTCGGGCAATTCGAGGCGAGCGTCCAGCTGCGCGGGCGAGGTTCGCCAGACGACAATCGGCGCAGGTTCAACCAGCGGCGCGGGTTCAACCAGCGGCGCGGGTTCAACCGGCGGCGCAGGTTCAAAGGGCGGCCGCTCAAATTCAGCTGGCAGTTCCTGTTCGAGGTCGATGTCGAGATCGAGCTCGAAGCCCAGGTCGTCGCTGTCGTCTTCGTCGTCGTATCCGGCGTCGGCGTGTCGCGCCGCGGGTGTTGGTGCGGCCGGCGGTTCAAACGGGTCGCTGGGCAGATCGAAGTCGAGCGCGTAGACCTGCTCGTCGGCTTTTTCTTGCTGTTGGATGGGCGCCGCGCGCCAGGCTTGCGCCGGATCGGGGACGGCCGCAGCCGAGGTTGCCGCCAATTCGGCATCGACTGGAGCGAGCGGGGCGGGCGCGGCCGATGGCTGCGCCTTGGCGGGTGCCTGCGCGGCCTTGTGTAGCAGCGCGGCGTTGCCGTCGAAAACTTCCTTGCAGGCGCCGCAACGCACGATGCCCCCACGCAGCTTCAACTGGTCGGCGGCGACCCTGAAGACCGTGTTGCAGTGGGGGCATTTGGTGGCGAGCGCCATCGCAGTGCCTGGTTTACTCGCCGGCGATCCGCGCGGGCGGAACCGTGTCGCTGCCGAGGCGGCCGTGCAGGGCGACCCAGCCGTCTTGCTCGGCCCATACGCCGAGCTTGATGAACGGCGCATACGCTTCGGCCACTTCCTCGGCCTGGCGCGCCAGCACGCCCGACAGGATCAGCGCGCCGCCCGGCGCGACGCGCCCGGACAGCATCGGCGCCATCAGTTTCAATGGGCTCGACAGGATATTGGCGACGACGATGTCGAAGCGCTGCCCGGCGTGCGCCGAGGTGGCGAAGGCGTCGGGCAGGAAGAAGTCGATCACGCATTGGTTGCGCTCGGCGTTCTGGCGCGCCGACTCGATCGCCTGCGGGTCGATGTCGACGCCGCTGACGCTGCCGGCCTGGAGTTTGCTGGCCACCATCGCCAGGATGCCGGAGCCGCAGCCGTAATCGAGCACCGTCTGGCCCGGCGCCGGATGGGCTTCCAGCCACTCCATGCACAGGCGGGTGGTCGGGTGGCTGCCGGTGCCGAAGGCCAGGCCCGGATCGAGTTCCAGGATCAGGCCGCTCGGGTCCGGCGCCTCGTGCCAGCTCGGCACGACCCAGATGTTCTTGCCGATGTGGATCGGCGCGAACTGCGATTGCGTCAGGCGCACCCAGTCCTGCTCGGCCACCGGACGCAGCGTGAAGGTCGGCGCGTTTGGCAGGCGGATCGCCTGGGCCGCCTCGGCCACGATGGCGGCCTGGTCGGCGTCGACGTCGGTCAGCGCGACCACGCGGCTGTGTTCCCACGCCGCCTGTTTCGGCTCCATGCCCGGCTCGCCGAACAGGGGTTGCTCGGCCTCGGTGCCCTCGTCGGCGTCCTCGACGGAGACGGACAGGGCGCCCGCTTCCATCAGCGCGTCGGACAGGGCCTCGGCGTGCACGCGCGCCACTTCAATGACGATTTCGGTCCAGCTCATACGGAGGCCTTGTCGATCTTGCCGCCGATGCTGGGCATGGCGGCCAGTTTTTGTTCGAGGTAATGGATGTTGGTGCCGCCCTCGATGAAGCGGGCGTCGATCATCAGCTCGCGGTGCAGCGCGATATTGGTCGAAATGCCCTCGACCACCATTTCCGACAGCGCGATCTGCATGCGGCGGATCGCCTGCTCGCGCGTGGCGCCGTAGGCGATCACCTTGCCGATCATCGAATCGTAGTGCGGCGGCACGTAATAGCCGGCGTAGGCGTGCGAATCGACGCGGATGCCGGGGCCGCCCGGCACGTGCCAGGAGGCGATGCGGCCCGGCGACGGGGTGAATTTGAAGGCGTCCTCGGCGTTGATGCGGCACTCGACGGCGTGGCCGGTGAGCATCACGTCGCGCTGGCGGAAGCGCAGCTTCTCGCCGGCGGCGATGCGGATCTGCTCCTGCACGATGTCGATGCCGGTGATCATCTCGGTGACCGGATGCTCGACCTGGACGCGGGTGTTCATCTCGATGAAGTAGAACTCGCCGTTTTCATACAGGAATTCGAAGGTGCCGGCGCCGCGGTAGCCGATCTTGCGGCAGGCCTCGGCGCAGCGGTCGCCGATCTTTTCGATCAGCTTGCGCGGGATGCCCGGCGCCGGCGCCTCCTCGATCACCTTCTGGTGGCGGCGCTGCATCGAGCAGTCGCGCTCGCCGAGCCAGACCGCGTTCCTGAACTCGTCGGCCAGGATCTGGATTTCCACGTGGCGCGGATTTTCCAGGTATTTCTCCATATACACTTCGGGATTGCCGAAGGCGGCGCCGGCTTCGGCCTTGGTCATGGCGACCGCGTTGAGCAGCGCCGCCTCGGTGTGCACCACGCGCATGCCGCGCCCGCCGCCGCCGCCGGCGGCCTTGATGATGACCGGGTAGCCGACCTTGCGCGCGACCTGGATCAACAGCTTCGGATCGTCCGGCAAGGCGCCCTCCGAGCCCGGCACGCAGGGCACGCCGGCCTTGATCATGGCTTGCTTGGCCGAGACCTTGTCGCCCATCAGGCGGATCGATTCGGAGCGCGGGCCGATGAAGACGAAGCCCGATTTTTCGACCCGCTCGGCGAAGTCGGCGTTTTCCGACAGGAAGCCGTAGCCGGGATGGATCGCCTCGGCGTCCGTCACTTCGGCCGCGCTGATGATGGCCGGCATGTTCAGGTAGCTCAGGGCCGACTGGGCCGGGCCGATGCAGACCGACTCGTCGGCCAGCTTGACGTATTTGGCGTCCTTGTCGGCTTCGGAATGGACGACAACCGTCTTGATGCCCATCTCGCGGCAGGCGCGTTGAATTCGCAGGGCAATTTCACCACGGTTGGCGATGAGAATTTTTTCAAACATGGGTAGGTTCGCGTAGGTCGGTGAGAGCCGGCAAGCCGGCCGCTACAAGTGAGGAGTGCGGGACGCTGACAAGGGGGGGCGGGCCTCAAAGGCCGCGCCCGCCTTTAGCCGATCACAAACAGGGGTTGGCCGAATTCGACCGGCTGGCCGTTTTCCACCAGGATCTGGGTCACGATGCCGGCCTTGTCGGAATCGATTTCATTGAGCAGCTTCATCGCTTCGATGATGCACAGGGTGTCGCCTTCCTTGACGCTGGCGCCGACTTCGACGAAGGCCGGGGAGCCCGGCGCGGACGAGCGGTAGAAGGTGCCGACCATCGGCGACTTGACGATGTGGCCGGTTGGCGCGGCCGGCGCGGCGGCCTCGGGGGCGGCGGCTTGCGGCGCGCTGGCCGCTTGCAGATGCTGTTGCATGCCGTGCTGCGGCATCATCACGACTTGGTTTTGCGGCATGGCGCACGATTTGACGATACGGACCTTGCTCTCGCCTTCGGTGACTTCGAGCTCTGCGATATCCGATTCTGCGACCAGATCGATCAAGGTCTTAAGTTTTCGTAAATCCATGTGAACCCCTTGGAATGTATTTGAATTGTGAGTGATGCGGCGATTCGGATTGAATAGGTCCGCGCTAAAAAATTGCGAGCAGATCGAGCAGGTTAATGTTTTTTAAGCACAAAGTCGATGGCCAACCGGTAGCCGTCGATGCCCAGGCCGCAGATCGTGCCCTGCGCGATCGCGCTCAAAAAAGAATGGTGGCGAAACGATTCGCGCTGATAAATATTGGAAATATGCACTTCCAGAAACGGGATCGCGACCCCGGCGAGGGCATCGCGCAAGGCCACGCTGGTGTGCGTGAGCCCGCCCGGATTGATGACGATGGCGTCGACCCCCTCCGCGCGCGCGGCGTGGATACGATCGATCAACGCGCCTTCATGGTTGCTCTGGAAGCAATCGATGACCGCCCCGGCCGCGGCGGCTTGCGCCCGTGCGGCCTGCTCGACATCGGCCAGAGTGCTGGCGCCATACACCTCTGGCTCGCGGGTCCCCAGCAAATTCAGGTTGGGGCCATTGAGCAGGAGAAGTTTTTTTGCCATGTAAAGACCGTTTTGCGCGAAAGTACCGCATTTTGCCGTCAAAGGTGCATGTTGGCAAGAGAAAAAAACTTGCCAAAATGTTTACATGCTTTTCAGGTCGGCGCGTAATCGCTCGAATTGCAGACGGCCCAGATAGGTCTTTTTGATCTGCCCGTCGGCCCCGATCAAGACCGTGTAGGGCAGGCTGCCGGCGCTGTTGTCAAACAGGCGCATCAGGTCGGTGCCGCCCATGCCGGCCACGTAAAGCGGGTAGGCGATCTTGAACTTGGCGGCGAATTGGGCGATGTTGCCTGGCGAATCGATGCCGACGCCGATGATTTGCAGGGCTTTGCCGGCAAACTCCTGTTGCAGCGCCGACAATTCCGGCATTTCCTGCACACAGGGCGCGCACCACGGCGCCCAAAAATTGACCAGCAGCGCCTTGCCGCGCCACTGCGCCAGCGCCTGTTGCTTGCCGGCCGCGTCGGGCAGGGTTTGGGCGAACAGCGTCTGCACCGGGCCGGCGGCGGCGGGCGTCGCCGCCGGCTGGGCGGCGGGGGACACGGGAGGTTGCGGTTTCTTGTCCAGGCCGAAATACGCGCCCAGCGCGCCGAAGCCGAGGGCCACGAAGACGGTCGCGGCCAGGTTTTTCTTGATGCTCATGGTTGCTCTTCCTCCGCGCCGGTTTCCGGCAACGCCAGCAAGGCCCGCAGGCCGACGCTGTCGAGACGCATGATCTTGCCGTCCGCCTTCGGTTTCAGCGCGCCGCGCAAGTCGTCGAGGTCGTACAGCGCCGCGTGCACGCCCTCGTCGTGCCACAGAAAGCTGACGGTTTCGACGTTGTCGTGGCGCGGCCCGCGAAAGTGCGGCGTTTCCGACAGGTCGATCTGGATGTTCTTATTGAGTAGAAAAATTTCCACGCTCTTGGCGCTGTCGGCGAACAGCTTCAGGTGGATCTCGGCGTGCGGGCCGGCGGTGCCGTTGAGCACGGCGCCGGTCAGGTAGGGATGGAATTGCTCCAGCTCCTCCATGATGTCGAGCGCGATTTCACGCAGGCGCCGCAGCCGGGCCGGCTGGGTGTCGCCGAGGAACAGCGCGTTGTAGAGCCGCACCTCGTTCTCGATCTGGGCGTTGTCGGGCAGGCCGACGTGCTGGTTCGACTGCCCCAGTATCTGGCGCGCCGCCTTGCGTTTGGCGGTGCTGTAATCGGCCCCGTCCTGCGCCACCAGGCGCGCCGCCGCTATCGCAATTTCGTCCCGCAGCGGCTGTTCGTCGTCAAATGCATTGTTCGTCATGGCCAGATGATACCCCGAAGCGGGAAAAGCCGGCCGGGTCGGGTAAAATCCCATGTTTACACATTCGCCAGCGCACTATTGACATGCATATACACATCCTCGGCATTTGCGGCACCTTTATGGGCGGCCTCGCCGTGCTGGCCAAGCAGGCCGGCCATCGCGTCACCGGCTGCGACGACAACGTCTATCCGCCGATGAGCACCCAGCTGGAAGCCCAGGGCATCGAGCTGATCAAAGGCTTTTCCCCCGAGCAGATCGAGCTGAATCCGGATTTGTATGTGGTCGGCAATGTCGTCTCGCGCGGCAATCCACTGATCGAGGCGATCCTCAACCGCGGCCTGCCGTATACGTCCGGCCCGCAGTGGATCGGCGAGCATATCCTGCGCGACAAATGGGTGCTGGCGGTGGCCGGCACGCACGGCAAGACCACCACCTCGGCGATGCTGGCCTGGATACTGGAGGACGCCGGCTACGCGCCGGGCTTCCTGATCGGCGGCGTGCCGATGAACTTCGGCATTTCGGCCCGTTTGTCGGGCAAAGAAAGCGATTCGCCGTTCTTCGTGATCGAGGCGGACGAATACGACACGGCGTTCTTCGACAAGCGCAGCAAGTTCGTGCATTACCACGCCAAGACCGCGGTGTTGAACAACCTCGAATACGATCACGCCGACAT
>JACMLV010000693.1 GCA_014379395.1 Burkholderiaceae bacterium | reverse complement strand
GGCCGCGCCAGGCCCGCTTCGCCGCCTGGGTCGGGGTCGCGATGGCGCTCGCCTTCGCGCTGCTGTCGGCGCTGCTCATCACCGCGTTCCGGCACCAGATCGCGCGCGCCTACACGTCCGACCCGGCGGTGCGGGAGCTGTGCGCCGGCCTGCTGCTGTTCGCCGCCCTGTTCCAGTTGTCCGACGCGACCCAGGTCGCCGCCTCGTGCGCGATCCGCGGCTACAAGGTGACGCGCGCGCCGATGCTGATCCAGCTGCTCGCGTTCTGGGGTTGCGCGCTGCCGCTCGGCTACGTGCTGGGGCTGGCGCCGGCCGGCTTGCCGTGGACGCCGGCCGAACCGATGGGCGCGGCCGGCTTCTGGATCGGGCTGGTGGTCGGCCTGACGGTGGCGGCGATTTTATTGAGCTGGTTTCTGGCGCGCCTGTCGCGGCAGCGCCTGCGGACGTGATCTACCCGGCCGGCGCGCACGACGCCGGCTTGCGCCAGACGCTGGCGAGCCAGGCCTGCTCGGCGCGCGGCACGCCGCTCGGGCGGTAATAGTGGCCCAGCGCGACGAAGCCGGCCGCCGTCAGGTGGCGCTCCCAGGTTTCGTAGTCGTAATAGCTGCCGTAGCGCGGGCCGTTCCAACCCTCCTGGTTCTGCCCGCGCGGGTTCGAGCTGAACAACACGCCGCCCGGCTTCAGCGTCGCGTAGAGCTGACCCAGCACGCGCGGCAAGGCCAGGCTCGGCACATGGAACAGCGCGGCGTTGGCGAACACGCCGTCGAAGCGCGCGGCCGGCAAATCGAGGCGCACGAAATCCTGATGCCACACTTCGCAGCCGCTGTGGGCGCGCGCCATGTCCGCGAAGCGCGCCGAGCCGTCCAGGCCGACGGCGACGTGGCCGAGCGCCGAGAATGCCTTCAGATCGCGCCCCGGCCCGCAGCCCAGGTCGAGAATCGTGTACGGCGCGGCGCCCTCGATGGCGTCCAGCAAGGCGGCGATGTTCTGGCTGACGTCGTGATCCCGCGTGCCCTCGAAGAACTGCTCGGCATTGCGCTCGTAATGGTCGAGCGTGCGGCGGGTGATGCTGTCGATGTCGTCGGGCGCGGGCATGGCGGGTTCTCGGAAAATGGGGGGCGTGCCCATTGTGCCCGATCCGCGGCCATTGGCGCGGCGCCCGTGCTGCGCCCCTTTTTCGGGGCGCGAAAAATATTTTTAAATATTTTTGCGATTACCCCTAAAGTTCCAAAAACAGGGGACGTTAATCCAGACAAGCGGTAATTTATTTAATTTTCCCTACGGGAGCGCTCATGACCACCGTTGACGTTCTTTCGATGTACGAAAACATTGCCGGACTGACCAGTCAAATGGCGTCGGCCGCGCGTTTGAACGACTGGGACGGCTTGAGCGAACTGGAACACCAGTGCGCCGTCGAGGCTTGCAGCATGGGCCCCGGCCCGCTGCCGGCGCTGAGCGGCGCCGCGCGTCAGCGCAAACTCGATCTGCTGCGAAAAATCCTCGCCAACGATCGGGAAATCCGCACCATGACCGAACCGTGGATGATGCAATTGTCCAAGGTGATGGCCGCGCCCCGATCCGGCCGCTAAACGGCTGCCGGGCTTGGGGGGGCCAAGTCCAACAGCTCCCGCCCGCCCCTTACTCCATCACTGGCTCGACGACGGTTTCATCGAGCGCCGATTTTTTACGCCCAAACAGGCGGCTCAGCAGGCCCGCGCGCGGCGGCGCTTCGGGAGCGGCTTGCTGCTCCACAGGATCGAGTTGCTCCTCCACCGGATCGGCTGTTTTCCGCTTGTGCCGACGCCACCAGTAAACCCCGCCGCCAATCAATAGCAACAGCAATGCCGCGCCGCCGCCCAACAAGGCCAGCGGCCAGGGTTGCGCGGCTTCGACCGGTTTGGCCGCCGCCAACGGTTTAACCAGCGGCTTGAGTTTGCGTGGCGCGGGCGCGGACGCGGACGCCGAAGCGGCGGAAGCCTGCCCCGAGGCGGCG
>JACMLV010000692.1 GCA_014379395.1 Burkholderiaceae bacterium | reverse complement strand
TCGTCACCACCCATGAATCGCTCGACGACATCGTCGCCATCTGCTCGTTCGTGCTGGATCCGGCCGACCTGAAAATGTTCGAGGCGCCGGCGCTCACGCCCGAGCAGCAGGCGATCGAAGACAAGGCGCGCGCCAAGGTCGAGAACGACCAGGGCTACGGCTTTTTCGACCCGATCGACGAACCGGCCGCCCCGGTCAAGAGCGACGAGGAACGGGGCTACGGCTTCTTCCAGCCGATCGAAACCATCCGCGCCAACGCCAACGCCGCCGCGCCGGCCGAGGGCGCGCTCGCCGACGAGCAGGAAAGGAAGGCCCCGGCCAAGAAGGAGGCCGACAAGGGCGGCGCCGAATCGTCGTCGATCCGGGTCTCGATCGAAAAGGTCGACCAGCTGATCAACCTGATCGGCGAGCTGGTGATCACCCAGGCCATGATCGAGCAGCGCGCCGACAGCCTCGACCCGATGCTGCACGAGCGCCTCCTGTCCTCGGTGGGCCAGTTGACGCGCAACACGCGCGACCTGCAGGAGGCGGTGATGTCGATCCGCATGATGCCGATGGACTTCGTGTTCTCGCGCTTCCCGCGCATGGTGCGCGACCTGGCCGCCAAGCTGGGCAAGAAGATCGACTTCATCACGCACGGCGCGGCGACCGAGCTCGACAAGGGCCTGATCGAGCGCATCGTCGATCCGCTCACCCACCTGGTGCGCAACAGCATCGACCACGGCGTCGAGATGCCGGCCGCCCGCGTGGCCGCCGGCAAGAGCGAGTCGGGCCGATTGTTCCTGTCGGCCAGCCACCAGGGCGGCAACATCGTCATCGAGGTGTCCGACGACGGCGCCGGCCTGAACCGCGAACGGATCCTGGCCAAGGCCGCCGAGCAGGGCATCCCGCTGGCCGACAACATGCCCGACGCCGACGTCTGGCAGCTGATCTTCGCGCCGGGTTTCTCGACCGCCGAGGTGGTCACCGACGTGTCCGGGCGCGGGGTCGGCATGGACGTCGTCAAGCGCAACATCGCCGCCATGGGCGGCAGCGTCGAGATCCGCTCGGCCAAGGGCTTCGGCACCACCATCGCGATCGCCCTGCCGCTCACGCTGGCCATCCTCGACGGCATGTCGATCCGGGTCGGCGAGGAGGTCTACATCCTGCCGCTCGGCTTCGTGATCGAGTCGCTGCAGCCGGTCGCCGAGGATATCAAGGAGATCTCCGGCAAGGGCCGGGTGATCAAGGTGCGCGGCGAATACCTGCCGCTGATCCCGCTGCACCAGATGTTCGACATCGCGCCGCGCTTCACCGACCCGACCGAGGGCATCGTCGTGATCCTCGAGACCGAGGGGCGCAAGGCGGCCCTGTTCGTCGACGACCTGGTCGGCCAGCAGCAGGTGGTGGTGAAGAACCTCGAATCGAATTACCGCAAGGTGGTCGGCATCTCCGGCGCCACCATCCTGGGCGACGGCGGCGTGTCGCTCATTCTCGACGTCGCCGCGCTGATCCGTTCGTCGCGCCAGTTGGCCGACGCCGCCATTTTTTCGTGACATCAACATAGGAATCCATCATGTCAGAGACCAATCAAACAGCCGCCCCGACACTGGGCGACGGCAAGGATATCGCCGGCCACGAATTTCTGGCCTTCACGCTCGGCTCCGAGGAGTACGGCATCGACATCTTGAAGGTGCAGGAAATCCGCGGCTACGAGGCGGTCACCCGCATCGCCAACGCGCCCGAGTTCATCAAGGGCGTCATCAACCTGCGCGGCATCATCATCCCGGTGGTCGACATGCGCATCAAG